>JAZQUQ010000086.1:0-7275 GCA_045631365.1 Eubacteriales bacterium
CTCTCGGAAAAGGTACGGGAGCTGTTGCGGAAAAGCGAGAATTTGGTGAATTGACAAAACAGAGTATGACAAGGGCTTGAATTATTTCAGCTCTATGCCATACTCTGTTTTTTTAAGGATTTGCATGGGGATCAAGCATTACTTGATATACTCCGCAAGGTCGTAGTCTCGCAGATATTTATGGAACGGCGCCATGTAGGAATCCTTGTTTTCCTCAAAATCCTTCCATACCACCGAGACGAGTCGGTATGCCTCGGCAATGGCTTTTTCGCATTCTTCCGTATTGCCGAGCTTTTTGTGGCAGGCGGCAATGCATTGGTGGAAGCTCCAATGGAAGGTCTGCATACCCTCCCAAAGGTACTGATCGGCGGGATCCTCATAGAGATCGTTCAAAAGGAATGTGGTGAGCACACGAAGCCCCTTTTCATAGCACTTCAGCGCTTCAGGAATATAATCGGCGGGGGTGTAATCGCGGAAGGTGACATCGGGCTGACGATCCATGAAAAACCAGGCGTTGCCCTCCTCCATGCAAGACTGGTACAGGCTCTGCAAATCATGGCATCTTGACAGGATTGCTCCGTTCAGCTTATCCTTTCCGGACAGACGGAACGCAAATGCCCAATCTCGAATCCCATACACACGGGGAAGCGTTTCCAGTACCTCCTTTGCCTTTTGGTAGTCGCCTTTTTTGAGGTACGCCGCTGCCTGTGTCTCTTTCACATCGCACACCCGAACAAAGTCGGTGCTTTCCGCAATGATTTTCTGGGAAAGCTCGATCATTTCGTCTAAATGGGAAATATCGCCATTTTCTCGCACACCGTATTCGTATCCGTTCAAAAGTGCCGTGAGCAGTTCCTCATTGCCGGGATACTCCTGCAGGGCATCCTTCATGATTTCGATATACTTTGGTGTATCATCAAAAAGATACTCTCGGGCATCACGGATAATTTTTTCGATCTTCGCCTTCATTTCCCGAACATCGTAATCAAACAGAATATCCATGGAAACCTCAAAATATCCTGCGATTACGGGGATCATTTCCATGTCGGGGTAGGTCAGCCCCGATTCCCACTTGCTTACTGCCTGAGGAGAAACGGAAAGCACGGAAGCCAGTGCCTCCTGGGTAATCCCCTTCTTTTTTCTGAGTTCACGAATTTTGTTGCCTATATTGATATTGGTCATAAAAACCTCCAAAAATTCAATTGATATTGTGACGCGCTTCACTGTCTAAAGTATAGCATAAGGAGGAGGCTTTTTCAACAACGCCATATTAGAATAAAATCAACCTACGGTTAAGTCGGTAGAGAACAGAGTAGGGCAGTCTTCGAATCCATGCCATACTCTGTTCTTGGATCTATTCAAAAGTTTTTGAAAAGATAGGGGTTTTAGGGGGAAGAAAAACTTTTCTCAAAAAGTTTTTCTTCCCCCAAAGTGTTGATTTGAATTTGCTTTATGCCAGATAGCGTTCCCCTGTGTCGGGGAGGATGACCACGATGCGTTTGCCTGCGTTTTCGGGGCGGGCGGCAACTGCGGCGGCGGCGTGGAGTGCGGCACCGCTTGAGATTCCGCAGAGGAGCCCTTCTTTTGCCGCGAGTTCTTCCTTGGCGGCGAAGGCATCCTCGTCCGCTACGGGGATGATTTCGTCAATGAGGTCTCGGTTGAGGACGGAGGGGATGAAATTGGCACCGATGCCTTGAATCTTATGGGGACCCGCCGTTCCGCCCGAGAGAAGGGGAGAGGATGCGGGTTCCACGGCGATCACCTTGATTCCGGGGATATGCTCCTTCAAGTAGGCGGCGGTACCGGTGAGGGTTCCTCCCGTGCCGACGGATGCAACGAAGATGTCCACCTTGCCGTCGCAGTCCTCGAAAATTTCGGGGCCTGTGGTGGCATAGTGGGCGGCGGCGTTGGCGGGATTGTCGAACTGAGAGGGAATGAACGCCCCCTCGGTTTCGGCGGCAAGCTCGTTTGCCTTGTCCACCGCACCCTGCATACCGAGTCTGCCTTCCGTCAGCACCAGCTCTGCCCCGTACGCCGCAAGGAGAAGGCGACGCTCCTTGGACATGGTGTCGGGCATGGTCAGAATGCAGCGATATCCGCGGAGGGAGCAAAGGGCGGCAAGTCCAACCCCCGTATTGCCGCTGGTGGGCTCAATGATCACGGAGCCTTTGCCGATCAGCCCCCGTTTTTCCGCATCGTTCAGCATAAAAAGGGCGATTCTGTCCTTGGCACTTCCGGCAGGATTGAAGCGTTCCGCTTTGCATACAAGTTCGGCAAGGGCACCGTGGGCTTTGGCGTAGCGGGATACCTTGATGAGAGGGGTTCTGCCGATCAGCTCTTCCATGGAATTGAAGATTTTCATGAGGATCTTCCATACCTTTCTTTTTTGAAAAATTTACAGGGGATAATTGCAGTTTCCTCCGCCCATACTGATAGAAATACCGCAGAACGGCGAAGGATGGATTTTTGGCGTGAAAAGAACAGGATTTTTGGCGGCGTTTTTGGTGACCGCGGCTCTTTTGGGCGGATTTTCTCCCGTTTTCGGGGAACAGGCTCCTACCCACGGAGTCCAAGGGGGGAGGGTTTCCCTCAGCGAAGAAGAAACGGAGCTTTTGATCCGTACCGTTTCCGCCGCCGCGGGGGGAAGTATGCGCGTGGACGAGCAAAAGGGAAAGGACAGTCGGAAAACCGCCGCTTCCTATGCCGCAAGAGTGGGGATCATCGCTACGGTGCTCAATCGGCTGGAGGACGACCGCTTTCCGAACAGCGTTCCCCTCATCCTGATCTCCGACCGAACCTTTCCCGATACGGCAGCCTCCGAGAGGGCGGAGATCCCCCAATGGGATATCACTCTTACCAAAGCAGCTCTTGAGGCGGCATTGCTCGGCTTCGACCCTACAAACGGCGCCTTGTATTTCAGTACCCCCACGGAGTGTGTCAACCGTTTTGCCGTCACCTGCGAGATGGAAGGCTATTCCTTCGGTGTTCCCGCAGAGTAAAAGAGGAGGGGTATTGCAAAGAAATGCAACAACCCCTCCGAAATGAAATATTGCGTTCGATTACTTTACGATTTCGCCGTAGCAAACACCGAATGCACAAGCAGCATTTGCTTCGTCGGTGTCGATGTGCATTGCAGCTGCGAAGTTGGGATTTACGCGGCATACAACGTCTCCGAAGAGAAGGCTTCTGCCGTTGGATTCGATCTTAACGGAAACAACTTCCTTATCTGCAACGCCGAATGCTTCTGCGTCAGCAGGTGTCAGGTGGATGTGTCTCTTCGCTGTGATAACGCCTTCTTCGATTTCAACTTCGCCGCAGGGACCAACGATCTTGCACTTGCCGCTTCCTGCAACGTCGCCGGATTCACGAACGGGAGCATCCACGCCGAGAGTACGAGCGTCTGTCAGGGAGATTTCAACCTGTGTAGCGGGACGTGCGGGACCGAGGATGATTACGTTGGGGATGGACTTCTTGGGGCCTACAACGGTAACTCTTTCTTCGCAAGCGAACTGACCGGGCTGGGACAGATCCTTCTTATGTGTGAGAGTTGCGCCTTCGCCGAACAGGATGGTGATGTGTTCTGCGGAAAGGTGAACGTGACGTGCGCTGGTTTCAACAAGAACTTTGTTTGCCATAATGGACTCCTTTATTTACGCGGATCGCGTTGATTTGTTGTATAAACAGTATGTACGGCAGATAAATGTCCGTCTTCTTCTCATTATATCACTTCTTGACGGTCTTTGTCAATGCCATTTTCTGACTTTTGCGGGATGTCCTCAGCGGATATCTCTTTTTTTCTTCCGCAGACTGCCGAGGGCAATGCCGAAAACGAACAGGATTGCACCGACGGCAAGACAGAAGATGCCCGTTTCACCGAAGGAGTTGAACAGGGGAGAGGCGAAAACACGAAGGGTTCGCTCGGGGATGGGGATTTCGGAAAAAACGTCGGAGGGGAGATAGTCAAGTGTTTTTGAAAGCGCGAAGAACACAAATCCGTCAAAAGCAGCGGCAAGCCCGATGTGGGGAAGCCCCAGGGTGGTTCCCTTGCGGTTGATGGCAAGAATAATCAGGACGACGATGGCGATGATACCGTAGAGAAGATACAGGGCAAGGGAGGAAACGACAATTCGGTACGGTTCGACCTCGTCAAGGGCACGGTCAAGCTCCCGAAGCCCCTCTGTGACCGAGGGATCGTTTTCGATCTGCTTGGCCAGTTCTTGGATCAGCATTTCTTCAAGGAAGCCGGTGAACGCGGAAAGGTCGGTGTCCTCGGGGAACGGGGTGGGGAGAGCGGCGGATGCAGTCTCCGAGGGGATGGTTTCTGCAGTCTCGGGGAGGGTGACGTCCTCGGGAAGAAGCTCGGCAAGATCGGCGAGGGTAGCGTCCTCGGGGATAAGCTCCACAAGGTCGGAAAGGGTGGCGTCCTCGGGGAGAGAAACGTCCTCCGGCAGAAGCTCGGAAAGCTCCACGCCTTCGGGGAGAAGCTCGGTGAGGTCGGAGAGGGTAACGTCCTCGGGGATCATCTCTGCAAGGTCGGAAAGAGCGGCATCCTTGGGGAGAAGCTCCATAAGATCGGCAAGGTCAGCATTTTCGGGGAGGAGACCTGCCAACCGTTCACCGTAGTCGACGGTGTCGGTGTCGCTTGTCTGTTTTGAGGAAAGGAACGTGATTTCCGCTGTTTCCTTGGGGAGGTAGATCACGTTTTTTTCCGTGCCGAGAAGATGACCGCACGCCGCCTTGACGATAACGTCCGCCAGGGCCTTTACGTCAATGACAGGCTTTGGATTCCCGTCAAAGAACCAGCCGCGGAAATCCTGAACCAACGAAAGGAGCATCCTGTCCGCACCGGAGTAACGGATGATTTCGTCAAGCTCTTCCACGGACATGGCAGGAATGTCGTAGGAGGCAAGTGCCTCGTTGACGTAATCGGTCAGGGTAACGGTTCCGGTTCCATCCTCGGAGGGGAGCTCAAGGGCAGACCATTGGATTTCGGCCAGGTTTTGGGCAACGGTTTCTTCCGAGCAGGCGCTTCTTACGGAGTAAAGGGTACCTGCGGAAATCCCCAGCACGAGAAGGAGGATGGCAAAGGGAACGGTGAATATAAAACGTATAACTTTCATGACGGATTCCTTATTTTTCGTCGTTGATATAGTCTTCAAAGCGTTGGACGGCGTTTTTGCTTCCGATGACGGTAATGGAGTCGTTCTCGTCGAATACAGTGGAGGGATAGATGTTGGTGGTGATCTCCCCGTCGTGTCGGATGGCGATGATGTTGAGACCGAAATTTCCTCTGGGGTTCAGCTCCAGCACGGTTTTGCCCGCGGTTTTCTTCGTGAGGCGGATTTCCGTGATGTCGATCTCGTCGCTGAGGGAAATGTAGTCCAAAATGTGGGGTGCCATTAGTTTTCCCGCAAGGCGAACCGCCATGTCGTGCTCGGGATACACAACCTCTGCCCCCATCAGCTCAAGGAGCGCACCCTGATCTTCGGTCTGTGCCTTGGAGATGACACGTTTGACCCCCAATTTCAATACGTTCATGGTGGTAAGAAGGCTGGTGTCCAGCTTGTCTCCGATGGCGACGATGACTACGTCACAGTTGCCGATTCCTACCGCCGCCAGATTCTCGCGGGTCAGCTCTCCCACGCGGTAGGCGTTTTCGGTGAATTCCCCCGCAAGGGTGATTTTCACCTGATCCTTGTCGATGGCGAGGATTTCGCCCCCCGCCTCGGCAATGGATTTCGCCAAGGCAAAGCCGAATCTGCCAAGGCCGATGATTCCGTACAGGGTTTCGGTCTTTTTCTTCTTTTTCTTGTGCATGATAACACCTCTTTTTTGCGTTTTGTTCCGTTTATCCAACGGGCAAGTTTTCCTCAGGTCTGGATATATCTTTTTTGCGGGGTACAGCCCACATGGTTGCGATGGTGAGGGGACCCAGTCGTCCCACGTACATAGTGATGATGATCAGCGCCTTGGAGGGGTCGGACAGCTCGGGGGTGATTCCCGTGGAGAGACCCACCGTGGCAATGGCGGAGACGGACTCAAACATAATATCGAGGAGGGGGAGTGCGGGTTCAAGGAAGCAAAGTGCTGCCGTCACCGTAAGGAAGGCGAACATTCCGAGGGAGATGATCACAAACGCCTTGTGGAGGATTTCTTCGGGGATTTTCTTTCGGAATCCTTCCGCCTCCGTTCCCCTTGCGGTGGAAAGGATGGATTTGATCAGTACGTAGAAGGTGGTGGTCTTCATACCGCCGCCCGTGGATCCGGGGGAGGCACCGATGAACATGAGGATCATCATAATCACCGCACCCGCTGTGGAATAGCTGCTGTTGGGGTAGGTGCAGAAACCCGCAGTCCGTGCCGTAACACTTGCAAAGAAAGCCTGAAGCCACGTGATTTCGCTCCCTTCCGCCAGCTTGATGAGAAGGGTCCCCCCGAACAGAAGGAGAACGGTCATGGTGAGAACCACCTTGGTGTGAAGGGAATATTTGCGGAAGGAGCGTTTTTTGAATAAATCCACCATCACGAAGAAACCGAAGCCTCCCGCAAGGATGAGAAAGGCGGTGGTGAAGTTCATGAGAAGGTGATCCGAGTAGCCCATCAGGCTGACCCCTCCGCCGAAAATGTCAAAGCCCGCGTTGTTGAAGGATGCTACGGTGTGGAACAAGGCAAGGAAGATGGATCGCCCTACCGAGTAGTCCTCGCGGAACACGAGGAAGCTGAGAATTCCCCCCGCAAGCTCGATGGCAAGGGTCAGAAGGAGCATATGCTTTACCATGGTTCCGATTCCCATGAGGGTGGGGTAATTGATGGCTTCTTTGACGATCAGGGTTTCCTTTTGCGTGATCTTCTTTCGGCTGAAGGCAATGACACCGATGCCGATGGTGGTGATTCCCAGTCCGCCGATCTGCATGAGAAAAATCATGACGATCTGCCCGAACACGGTGAGATCGTTCCCCGGGTCGATGGTGGAAAGACCCGTAACACAAACGGCGCTGGTAGCGGTAAAGAGGGCGTCAAGAAATCCGAAGGGATTCTGCCCCGTCTGTGAGAAAGGGAGCATCAGAAGAACCGTCCCCGCAAGGATCACGCCGCAGAAACCGAGGGCAATGATCCGTGCCGGAGTCAGCCGAAGAAAAGGTTTGGTTCCGTTTTTCATGTTACTATCCCGATTATAAGAAAATTGTACCTATATTATAGCATAGTTGAAAGGAAAAAGAAACGGTCTTCCCGTGATTTCTCGAAAAAAGTCAAAGGAAGGGGATGGGAGAGGGG
>JAZQUQ010000087.1:0-1902 GCA_045631365.1 Eubacteriales bacterium
GGAACGCCCACACCGCCGCCGATAACCACGGGAGCGTGTCCGCTTTTTGCTGTATCAAAGCCGTTGCCGAGACCCACCAGCACGTCAAGAACCGCGCCTGCCGCAAGCTTGGACATATATTCCGTACCGTGACCCACAACCTTATAGATAATGGTGAGAGTCCCCTTTTCGCTGTCCCAGTCACAAACGGAGATGGGGCGGCGGAGGTACATTCCGTCAAGCTTGATATTCACAAACTGACCGGGGCGTGTGATGTGGCTCACGTCCCCCGTCAGAACCATTTCAAATACATCCTTCGTCAGCGCCTTATTGGACGCAACGGTTAACAATACCTGATTCATTCTGCAATGTCCTTTCTGTTGTATACGGCAGCTCCTCCGCAGTAGGTCGCCTCCGTGATTCCGAAGAGCTTATGCCCATCAAAGGGTGTGGCACGGCCCATGGTGAGGAATTCTGCGGGATTCACGGTGAATTCTTCCTCAAGGTTAAACACCGCAAAGTCGCCGTTTTCGTACCCGCCTTCGATTCCGAACCGATTACGGGGGTTGATGCTCATCAGCTCCACCAGCTTTTCAAGGGTGATCACACCCTTTTTCACCAGATACGTGTACATGACGGGGAACGAGGTCTCGATTCCCACCACACCCATGGCACTCTTCGCCAAGCCCTTGCCTTTTTCCTCTGCACTGTGGGGGGCATGGTCGGTGGCGATCATATCAATGGTGCCGTCCGTGAGTCCCAGAAGGAGCGCGTCACGGTCGGCGGCACTGCGGAAGGGGGGATTCATCTTGAAGCGCGCGTCTTCCGTAATATCCATATCGGTGAACACTAAATAGTGAGGTCCTGTCTCGCAGGTGATGTCGATTCCCGACTTTTTCGCCTGTCGGATCAGCTCCACGCTTTCCTTGGTGGAAATGTGGCACACGTGGTACTTCACGCCCGTCTTCGCCACAAGCTCGATGTCCCGTTCAATCTGTCTCCACTCGGATTCGGAGCAGATTCCCTTATGTCCGTGGAGTCTTGCGTACTCGCCGTCGTGGATATACCCGCCGTTCAGAAGGCTGTTCACCTCGCAATGAGCCGCAATGATTTTGCCGAGCCGTTTTGCTTCGGTCATGGCTTCCATCATCATTCCGTCGTCCTGCACACCCCGACCGTCATCGGAGAAGGCACACACATAAGGTGCCATCTCCGCAAGATCGGCAAGCTCTTTCCCCATCTCGCCCTTGGTGATGGCACCGTAAGGCTTCACGCGGATCTTCGCCGTCTTTTCAATCAAATCAAGCTGAACCTTCAGATTTTCCAAGGAATCGGGAACGGGATTCAGGTTGGGCATGGAGCAAACCGCCGTAAATCCGCCGTGTGCCGAAGCCGCCGTCCCTGTGGCGATGGTTTCCTTATAAGAAAAACCCGGTTCTCGAAGATGAACATGAACATCAACAAGTCCGGGAATTACAAGCATATTGGAAAAATCAAGCACTTCCCCCTCGGAAAAACGGGAGAAATCAACGTGTGTACTATCGTGAAAGGAACCGTTCTGATAAACTTTACCCTTAATTATCATAGCTATCCTCCGTAATCATCACTTACACTGTATCGTCGTTTACTTATCTGATATATTTTATCACAATTCCGCATTTCTGTCAAGACAAATTCCACGATAATTCTCCCAAACCCGCAAAAAAGGGAGCACGAAAACCTCCGTAGTTCGAAAGATGACCGACCCACGAGATGCCCTCTCCGTCACCTTCGGTGCCACCTCTCCCATACGCCCTCAAGATGGCGGGAGAGGCTGTTCACTCACGAAATCCCCCGCAAACAACACAGGGGAAGTCGGAGGCCAAGCGGTCTTAGGAAGACAAGACCTGATAACAACTCCTTGGCTCACAGAACGACATGGCT
>JAZQUQ010000088.1:0-2389 GCA_045631365.1 Eubacteriales bacterium
ATCATGAACCTGATGTCCATCTACGGTGCCTTCACAGGCAAGTCCATGGAAGAGATCGAGCGTGAGTTCGACGGTGTCGGCTACGGCGACTTCAAGCTGGCGGTTGGTGAAACCTGTGCCGATGCGCTGACCCCCGTTCAGGAGGAGTTCAAGCGTCTGGCTGCGGATAAGGCATATCTCGAGGACGTTATGGCAAACGGTGCGGAACAGGCGGCAAGAGATGCACAGCGCACCATGTCCAAGGTTCGCCGCAAGATCGGCTTTATTGAACCCAAGCGTCGCTGATTTCATGGAAACGATAAGATTCTATTGTGACAGAACACTCTATTGTGACAGAACACTCTATTGTGATAGAGTGGAAGAAGGGATTGCCGTGCTTCTTTCGGAGAAGGATGAACGGTACGAAATCCCCGCAGATGCTCTTCCCGACGTGGTTTTTACGGAAGGAAAGCATTACCTCTGCACCGTGGAGAACGGCACCGTCGTCTCTGCAAAGGAAACAGAATCCCCCTCGGCAGGCGAGAACCAAAAACGGCTCTCCGCCCTGTTTGATCGATCAAAAAAAAAACAAATCACCCGTAACAAAGGAAAAATGGAGATAAAAATGAAGACAAGAGCAGTAAGAATGTACGGAAAAATGGACCTCCGTATGGAAGAATTCGAGCTTCCCGCCATCAAGGACACCGAAATTCTCGTTCGCATCATTTCCGACAGTATTTGTATGTCCTCCTACAAGGCAGCACAGCAGGGTTCCGACCACAAGCGTGTTCCCGATGACATTGCAACCAACCCCATCATCATCGGCCACGAATTCTGCGGCGATATTGTTGAAGTCGGCGCAAAGTGGAAGGATCAGTTCAAGGCAGGCGAAAAGTTCGTGATCCAGCCCTCCATCAACTACAAGGGTTCCCTTGCCACACCCGGTTACGCATACCCCCATTGCGGCGGTGCGGCAACCTACGCCATCATCCCCGAGGAAGTTATGCTCTGCAACTGCCTCCTCCACTATGACAACGACGCATACTTCTACGGAAGCCTTGCAGAACCCATGAGCTGCATCGTTGGCGGCTTCCATGCAAACTACCACCACGAAAAGCCCGGCTCCTACGTTCACACCATGGGTACACTGAAGGACGGTAAGATGGCAGTTCTCGCCGGTGCGGGTCCCATGGGCCTCGGCTGCATTGACTACGCCATCCACGGCGGCAACGCACCCAAGCTTCTCGTAGTAACCGACATCGACACCGCAAGACTGGCACGTGCCGCAGAACTGATCACCGTAGAAGAAGCGGCAAAGTTCGGCACAAAGCTGATGTATGTCAACACCGCGGAAATGGCGAACCCTGTGGAAGAGCTCCGTGCCCTCACCGACGGCGAAGGCTTCAATGACGTCTTTGTTTACGCCCCCGTTCAGCCCGTTGTGGAAATGGGTGACGCTCTCCTCGCCCGTGACGGCTGTTTCAACTTCTTCGCAGGTCCCTCCAACCCCGCGTTCAGCGCAATGTTCAACTTCTACAACGTTCACTACGGCTCCACACACATCGTTGGCACCACCGGCGGCAACATCGACGATATGGTGGAATCCATCGCGCTGATGGAAAAGAAGTCCATCAATCCCGCGGGCATGGTTTCCCACATCGGCGGTCTGGATGCGTGTGCGGAAGCCACCAAGAACCTCCCCAACATCAAGGGTGCAAAGAAGCTGATCTATACCCACATCGATCTCCCCCTCACCGCCATCGAAGAATTCGGTAAGGCTGCGGAAGAAAACAAGGGTACCAAGCTTGGCGACCTCTTCGCAAAGCTGGACGAAATCTGCAAGGCAGCAGGCGGACTCTGGTGCACCGAAGCAGAACAGTACCTGCTCGAAACTTTGGCGTAAGTCTCTTTTGGGGGAGTTTTTGCGGGGGAAGAAAAACTTTTTGAGAAAAGTTTTTCCTCCCCCGAACCCCTACCTTTTCAAAAACTTTTCAATAATTGGGTTAAATGGATATCTGTGCAGCTCATTTTGCAAACATTTGATTCAGACATAACACAAGCCCCGAACCGCTTTTTCTTGGTTCGGGGCTTGTGTTGTATTATTCTTGCAAAGTTTTTGAAAAGCAGGAGAATTTCGCTCTTACTCCCCTTTGCTCACGTATCCTGCAGGAAATTGGAAATCAACCATTCTTTTGAAGAGTTCCGTGTGGTACTCGTGCATCTTTTCCGCTTTGGATTTTCCCGTCAGGGCGGAGATGGTGGACACCTTCCGTAAAGCCAGCACCGCGTCCTCGGGGAAAATGTGGGTCGACGTGTAAAACTCATAGAAATTCGTCTCGCGGAGGCGGATGCCGCAGGGGTCGATCTGACCCTTGATCTCCTCTTCCCCAAAGATTTCCGCAAGGGGAAC
>JAZQUQ010000089.1:0-3088 GCA_045631365.1 Eubacteriales bacterium
TCATATCTTCCACGGTGGTGCCGAGGTGGGCAGCCAGCTCCTCGATGCGCTCTCGGCCCTTGGAACGGAGCATGTTGTACTGCAGGAACGCGCCTTCAAATACCGCACACGCTCTGCCGTGGGGGATGCCGTAGGTCAGGGTGATGCTGTATCCGAGGGGGTGGGGGAAGCCGGTTCCCGTATAGTCGATGGCGATGCCTGCCGCAGCGGAAGCGTACATGAGGCGTTCTCTCTGCTTTGCGGTGAATCCGCCCGCATCGATTTCGCCGTTTGCGTTTTGATTGCGGAAGATCACGGACCACACTTCCTTTGCTGCAAACAATGCCGCTTCCATGGAAGGATCGGATGCCTTGGGAGAAAGGTAGGATTCAATGGCGTGTGCCAGTGCATCCAATGCGGTGCTGATGGTGTAGTCGCGGGAGAGAGTGTAGGTGTATTTGGGGTCTACGAAAGCCACGTTGGGATAAGCGTTGGGGCTTTTGTAGGTCTTTTTCTTTGCACCGCCTGCAAGAGTAAGGACGGAATAATAGTTGGTTTCGCTTCCTGTGCCTGCGGTTGTGGGGATGGCGGCAAGGGGAAGATCGGTGTTAGGGTGCTTTGTGAGATCGTAGATGTCCATCATTTCGATGCCGGGGTTTGCGGCGTAAGCAGCAATGGCTTTTGCTGCGTCGATGGCAGAGCCGCCGCCGATGGCAATCACGAAATCACAGCCGTTGTCGCTGCATTCCTTGCCTGCCTCGTGACACATTTCAATGGGGGGATTTTCTGTGACACGGTTCATTCTTACGTAGGGGATGCCATGTTGATTGAGGACGGAAACCACGTCCTTAAGCGCACCGCAGGCGTCGGCAGAATGCTTTCCCGTTACAATATAAGCCTTGGAACCGAGGGACGCAAGGAGTGTGCCGTTTTCCGTAAGACAGTTCTCTCCTGCCACGATTTTCACAGGCTTGTGGTTGCTGAAATTCATGGGGTAACCTCCGTTTTGTATCATTATTTAAGGGGAAAGTGGGCTGTTTTTACCCACAAATCCCCATTCTCCATCTTAAATCAAGTACTTTAGTATAGTACCATATTTTCAGGGGGTTTTTCAATTGATAATATGTAGAGATTTATTTTTGTTTATGTGGGCGATTTGTGGGTTTTGTTCATTCTGATGGAGAAAACAAGAAAAACGGGGCTGAATCAAGGCGAAACAGTCCCGTTTTTTGGTTATTTCAACATATTGGTGTTTTCTGCGGAGGTTTCTGTGCCAAGGAGGGTTCGGGATACGTAATCCCGCATTTCCGCTTTGGAGGAGATGCCGTGAACGCCGTCCACGATGTTCATTCGTTCCTCCTCGGGGAGAAGGAAAAAGCGGTTGTACGCCTCGGTATTGCCGAGCAGCGCCATTCCGAAGCCTGTGGGAAGATCACCGAATACGGATCGGTCGGGGGTGGGGATTTTCATAGTTTTTTGTACCATACCTTTCTATGGAGTTACGGTAACAGTATGCCCGATTCCGATGATTCTATCCCCGATCTCTTGACAAGCTTTTTCGTAAATGATATAATTTTTCTGACAATATTTGTAGCATGAAAAGGAGAGATTTCCTATGTTCGTTCCTTTTGATTCCGATTCTATCCGCTATACCGGACGGTTTGCACAGTATTACGATGACACCATGACGGCAACCGCTCCCGGCTCCTATTTCGAAGTTGCATACAAGGGAGACCTTTGTGTCCTTTGGTTTGACGTGAACGACAATCTTGATCCCATGCCTCATCTGTGGATTCAGGTGGACGGCGGTGCCAAGGTGGAAGCCCCTCTTGCCCGTTTCATCCGCATTCAGGCAGGGGAGGGAAGCCACGTGGTAAAGGTGACGTTCAAGGGAATCCGTGAGGTGCATCACCGCTGGTTTACTCCGTTGGTGGGGAAAATCAGTCTGCTTGGCTACGAAGCGGATGCCCCCGACGTTCTCCCTGCAGACAACCGCAAGACCATCGAGTTCGTGGGCGACTCCATCACGGAAGGCGTGCTGATCGACCCCGAGCATCGCTACCGTGAGGCATACGACCAAAACAACCGTCAATTCCAGGATGACGCAACGGCAACCTATGCGGCACTGACCGCAGCGAAGCTGAATCTTCGTCCCCTGACCATGGGATACGGTGCGGTGGGAACCACACACGGCGGATGCGGCGGCGTTCCCAAGGCGGCAGAGGCATACCCCTTCTGCTTTGACGGCGCCCCTGTGACCTACGATCACCCCGACTATATCCTCATCAACCACGGAGCCAACGACCGCAGCTTCCCCGAGGAAGAGTACATCCGTGAATACCGCGGACTCCTTGACGTGGTGAGAGGCGCGCATCCCGATTCCAAGATCATTTGCCTCTCTGCGTTCTGCGGCGTGTACCCCGAAGCTCTCGCAAATCTGGTGGAGGATTACAACAAGGAGCACGGGGACGATGTTTTCTTCATCGACGCAACGCTGTGGGTACCGCTGGAACCTCTCCACCCCCTCCGCGACGGTCATCAGATCATCGCAGACAAGCTGAGCGCCATTCTGAAGGAAAAATATGGTCTGTAAGCCGAGTTTTCCACAGGGTGGTGTGGATAACTTTTGGAGTAAGTGAGAAAGTTTTCCACAAAAGGCTGTTGAAAAGTCGAATAGGCGTTAAAAAAGGGAGCTTGGGAATCGTTTTCCGCAAGCTCCCGTTCTGTCGTTTGGGAGGAGAGGCTGTTTTGCTTTTTTCAAAAAAAGGATTGACAAACGAAGGGAAATCAAGTATAATAATGGGGCATGCAGGGTTATCGAAGCGGTCATAACGAGGCGGTCTTGAAAACCGTTTGAGGGCAACCTCACGTGAGTTCGAATCTCACACCCTGCGTCAAAAAAAGCAGTCGCAAATGCGGCTGTTTTTTGTTTTTGGCGTTATAATAAAAATAGATACACGCAAGCAGTAACAACTAAAAACAATGCTGCAATAATCATTGCTGCAATACCAAGACATCCGGCGGGGGATTTGTTTGGCGCAGTGTAAGTATAAGTCGGACGAGGCTGCTGTTTGGGATGTGATTTTGACGTCGGACGAGGTTGTTGCTC
>JAZQUQ010000090.1:0-3741 GCA_045631365.1 Eubacteriales bacterium
CCGATTATATCCACAGCAAGGGACTGAAGTTCGGTATGTACTCCTGCGCGGGTACCAAGACCTGTGACGGTTACCCCGGAAGCTTTGATTATGAGTTCATCGATGCTCAGACCTTCGCAGACTGGGGCGTGGACTTCCTCAAGTACGACTTCTGCAACAAGCCCAAGCTGGCAAACGGCCCCGTTCTTTACAACAGAATGGGTATGGCTCTGAAGGCGACCGGCCGTGAAATCCTCTTCTCCGCCTGCAACTGGGGTAACGACGAAGTGGAAAAGTGGATCCGTTCTGCAGGTGCTCATATGTACCGTTCCACCTACGATATCAACGACAACTTCATTCGTTTCAAGGATCTTGCCATGAGTCAGGTAGACAAGCTGGCATATTCCGGCCCCGGCTGCTACAATGACATCGATATGCTCATCTGCGGCATGAGAGGCAAGGGCAACGTAGCAAACGGCGGCTGTACCGACGTGGAATACAAGACACACTTCGCGCTGTGGTGCCTGTTCCAGTCTCCTCTTATGATCGGCTGCAACCTGAACAACATCGACGAATTCAACCTGGAGCTGATGAAGAACAAGGAACTCCTTGCCATCAACCAGGACCCCGAAGCTCGTCCTCCCATGAAGCTGCCCGATCAGCACAACACCGACCGTGCGCGCCTCCGTCCCGCGTTCTTCAAGCACGTTTCCGGCGGCGAGTACATCATTGCTTTCTTCAACTTCGGCGACGAAGAGTGGAGATCTGAAATTGAGCTTTACGACCTTGGTATCACCGTGGCATCCGGCTACGGCATCGAAGGCTACGACATCTTCACAGGCGAAAAGACAGGCCTGCGCAAGATCGACTTTGACGCCATGGTTGAGCCTCACGGCTGCAGACTGTTCCGTGTAAAGCTGGCTAAGTAATTTGAACGAAAAAGAACCTGCCGAATCCGAAACGGATATTTGGCAGGTTCTTTTTTTGACTTGTTTATTCAAGACCCATGGCGCGCAGGGTGTTGTAGCTTTTCTTCAGGCAGTCGAAGGGATCTTCGCCGTTGCAGTCGTCCTGTTCCACCATGGCGTATTCGGTGCCTGCGTCAATGAAGGCTTCCGTCAGCTTGGCGAAATCCATGACGTTGCCGCCGCCGATCCACTGCATTTCTCTCTTTCCGTCGGCGAGGAGCTTCATGTCTTTATAGTGTACGACAGGGAGTCTGCCTTTCAGCCGTTTGATTTCCGAAAGAGGGTCGTATCCGCCGAATTTTACCCAATAGGTATCGAGGGTGAAGCACATTTCCTCCGCGGTGAAGACGTCGGAGAAGAATTCCATGACGTTTCTTCCGTCGGGGAGGATGGTTTCGTATTCCCAGCTGTGGTTGTGGTACATGAACTGACCGCCAAGCTCGTGGATCCGTCTTGCCGCAGGTTTTGTCAATTCTGCGAACAGTTCCATGTCATTCTTGAATTCCGTGGGGACACCGCCGATTCCGATGTATCTGCAGCCGAAGGTTTTGTGTTCCGCCGCTACTTTGTCCGTGTCATTCAGGATGCGGTCGGGGTTATAGTGGGTGATTGCACAGGAGAGTCCTGTGTTTTTCAGCTGTTCTGCAAGCCAATCGGCTTCGTAGGGGCAGGTTCCCGATACCTGAACGGTGGTGTAGCCAATATCCGCTACTTTTTTTAGTGTTTCTGCCAATGCTTCGGGGGTTTTGCAGAATTGATTTACCGTAAATAACTGTGCTCCGATTTTCATAGCTTCTCCTTCTGCATTGTTTTGATGCAATGTTTTTTCAGAGGTGATCCCGTGTTCTGATTTATACAATTCTTCAGTCGGAAGAGACGGATTTTCAGAAAAACACAAATCCTTGGACAAAAATCAACGAAATTCCCTTTGATACTTGCCGTAAGTATGTCTGTGTGCTATAATAATCATATCAAATTGTACTCTTTCTGTCAATTCACAGATGAACGATAAAAATGCGTGATTTATACTATTCAACGATTTTTGAAAAAGGAGCTCGCGATGAACGTATTTTATTTTACAAGAAATAAGGTTCGGTCCGTTTTTTGCATACCGCCCACACGGCTGCCGTACGCGGATGTTACCATTGTTTTGTCGGGTGTTATGCGGTATACGATCAACGGGGAGAAGGTGGAGCTTCACGGAGGAGATGCCATCGTCTTTCAAGAAGGGGACGTGAGAGAACGGGAAGCGGGCGGTGCCGCCGAGTATTACAGCTTTAACGTGACCCTTGGGGAGGCGCATGGGCTTCCCATCTTTCGCGGAAAGCTGTCGGAATGTGTGAACGATGAAATCCTTGCGGTTCTGCGGCTGTATGAGGGGTGCTACGGGGTGTTTTCCTCCCACACGGGGGAGAAGGGGAACCATTGCTTTCTGATGCTGTATTACGCCTTGTTTGAGAAATTCAACGAGTCGAAGGCGGACAGCCACGTGTCCCGAATCAAGCGGTACATTGCGGATCACATCAATGACCCCATTACCTTATCCCAAATCAGCGCGGAGGTATTTCTTTCGCCAAACTACTGCAACTATATTTTCAAGAGCCATACGGGGACGACCATTACGGATTTTGTGCTGAAGGCGAAAATGGATCGTGCCAAACAGCTCCTCCTTAACACAGCCATGCCTTTGGTGGAGATTGCTTATTCCCTTGGGTACAAGCAGTACAGCTATTTTTCAAGGGTTTTCAAAAATGAGGTGGGCGTTTCCCCGGCGTCCTTTCGGAATGGCTGGCTTTATTCGGAGGAGGACGAGATCCGAAAGGAAAGTCAAACTTGAGACAAGAAAAACAACCCCGACAGATGTTTTGTCTGCTCGGGGTTGTTTGGGTTTGATGAGCTATGCTTGGCAAATCAGGAATCCGCGTCGATTTCCATGCCGACGACCTTGCAGTCTGCGGTCAGGACGATGGACACGGTGCCGCTGTAATTGCGTTGGATGGTGTCGGAGAAGGTCTGGCTTACGTCAAAGGCGATCCGACAGAGGATAAGGTCTCCCGGGCAGGCGAAAAGCTCTGTGATTTCCAGTCTGTTGTAGGTCATGGAAAGGACAGGGCTGGTCCATGAGAAGCCGTTTTCCGACTGAACCATCTTCTGATACAAGCCGCAGCCGTATGGGATATAGGTGAGAACGTTCATCAGGTTCTGATAGGTGTTCACGTATCCGTTGGAGGTGTAGGTGAAGTAGGTCTTGATGAAATTCAGAGAAAGCTCTTCAAATTTCGGGGAGCTGAGGCGGGGATACGATGCACGGAAGGTGTAGGCTCTGCCGTCTGCGGTTTCATCGGGGGAGAGGGTCATGTCGTTGTACCGAACTTCCACTCTATCGGGCTTGAGGAAAAGGCCTTCGAGAGTGTAAACATCGTACGTGGGGGGATTGCCACTGTAAGAGAACAGCTCCTGCGATTCGCTTTCGGTGGCGGTGATGCTTTCCGTCGGGCAGGGGATACCGTGGAGCGAAACCGTGCTTCCGTGGGGAACGCGGACGGTGATGCTGTACAGCAATTCTTCGGGATACGCGGCACGGAAGGCATTATCTTCCTTGGTAAGAGTCAGGGGAAGCTCACCGAGGACAGCAGAAATCGCAGGTTCGGCGTACAGACCGTCGATCTGATAGCGGACTGCCTTGGGGGTGTCTGCAAGGGTGGATTCAACGTTGGAATAGGAATAAGGAATACCCGTTTCCGCAAGTTCCGATTGGGAAGTCGGATCGTAGCCATGTCGTTCTGTGAGCCAA
>JAZQUQ010000091.1:0-6013 GCA_045631365.1 Eubacteriales bacterium
AATTACTTCTCCGTCGGGCAGACTGCATCCCCTTCTGGGACCTGACCCTGTACGCCGTGAGGGAAACAAAATAAGAACCGCCACCCCCCTCCGAAAAACTTTTATCCCTGTAAATGCATAAAAGTTTTTGAAAGAATGGGGGTTTTAGGGGGAAGGAAAGCTTTTTTCAAAAAGCTTTCCTTCCCCCTAATCGATTGATTCACTTGTTACGCCTTAACCCCCGCACGTTCTCTTGCGAAGGAGAGCATCAGCTTCAGGCGGTTTTCCTGGTTGACTGCGGTGGCACCGGCGTCGTAGTCGATGGCGACAATGTTCACACCGGGGATTTTTTCTTTGATGGGCTTCATCATGCCCTTGCCGCAGATGTGGTTGGGCAGGCATCCGAAGGGCTGGGTGCACACGATATTGGGAACCCCCGAGTCCGCAAGCTCCAGCATTTCTGCGGAGAGGAGCCAGCCTTCTCCCATTTTGGTACCTCTGCCGATGAATCCGTCAATGAGGGACAGGGTGTGATCGAAGGGTGTCATGGGACGGAAGGTGCCGTCTTCCTTGATGAGTTCGATCAGATCACGCTGCTTCTTCAGAAGGAAGTTGAGAGCGAATTTGTTCACTGCACCGTTTAACTTTTTGATTCCGTAAAGCTCGGTGTCCGCAACCGCATTGTACACGCAGTACATGAAGAAGTCGAGAAGCCCGGGAACTACGGTTTCCGCGCCTTCGGACACGAGGAAATCTTCCAGATAGTTGTTGCCGAGGGGGGAATACTTTACGTAAATCTCACCTACGATGCCCACGAGAACAGGGGGACGAGGGGTGACGGGAATCTTCTTGAAATCCGCGATCATGGCACGGTAGTTTTCCTTGATCTTTTTGTAATTCAGACGGGAACTTGACATTTCCGCAACCAGACGGTCGGTCCATTCCTCAGCCAATCGTGCGGCATCCCCCTTGTTGTTCTCGTAGGGGCGAACCTGATTCACCAGAAGCATCATAAGGTCGCCGTAGAGGATGGCGTAGATCATCCGATGGAGCATGGGAACGGTCAGCTGGAAGCCGGGATGATCTTCAATGGCTGCTAAACTGAGGGAAATGACGGGGACATACTCCATCCCCGCGTTGATCAGTCCTTTGCGGAGGAGGGAGATGTAGTTGGACGCACGACAGCCGCCGCCGGTCTGGAACAGCATGAGAGCGGTCTTATGGGGATCGTACCGACCGCTTTGGAGTGCTTCCATGAACTGTCCGATACAGAGAATCGCCGGATAGCAGGTGTCGTTGTGGACGTATTTCAGTCCCATTTCCGCAATCTCGGGGCCTCGTGTGTCAAGAATCTCCACCTTCAGACCGTAGGTTTCCATGATCTTTGCGATCATGCGGAAATGGAGGGGGAGCATGTTGGGGATGAGGACGGTGTAGTCTTCCTTCATCTCTTTCGTGAAGCGAACGTAATCTTTATTCATGGTTTTCCCCCTTTCTTTCTTCGGTGATGGCTGCAAGAAGGCTTCTCAGTCGAATCTTGACCGCACCCAAGTTGGTGATTTCGTCAATTTTGATCTGTGTGTAATACTTGCCCTTGTTCTCGAGAATCCGCTTCACCTCGTCGGTTGTGATGGCGTCCACGCCGCAGCCGAAGGATACAAGCTGAACAAGCTCCACGTCGGGATTCAGCGCCGCATATTCTGCTGCGCGGTAGAGTCTTGCGTGGTAGGTCCACTGGTTCAGCACGTGAACGTCTCCGATGTGCGCCATGTGGTACACGGAATCCTCGGAAACGACGGCAAAGCCGAGGGACGCCGCCAGCTGGTCGATGCCGTGGCCGATTTCGGGGTCAATGTGGTAGGGACGGCCTGCAAGAATCATGATCCGCATTCCGTTTTCTCTTGCCGCACGAACCGCACGCTCGCCTTCTGCCCGAACCTTGTCCATGTAGGCGTTGTATTCACGGAAGCCCGCTTCCCCCGCCGCTTTCATTTCGCGGGGCTTAATGTTCAGATGAAGCTCACCGTTCAGCTCTGCGAGCAGTTCCTTTGCAAGCTCCTTTTTGTTGTTGATGTTCAGATAAGGGTAAAGGAACTTTCTGCCGCGGAGAGAATCCATATTGCCGCGGAGAAGCTCGGAATAATAGGCAACCACAGGGCAGTTGTAGTGGTTATCCGCTTCCTTTTCGTTGATGTTCCAGGTCAGTCTGGGATAGAAAATGGCGTCGGCGTTCTGCTCCACCAACAGCTCCATGTGGCCGTGCATGATCTTTGCGGGATAGCACGCCGTGTCGGAGGGAATGGAGAAGTGGCCCTTTTCGTAGATCTGACGGGAGGAAAGTCCCGAATGGATCACGCGGAAGCCGAGAGATTTGAAAATGCCGTACCACAGGGGGAGAAGCTCGTACATGCCGAGAGAGAGGGGGAGACCGATGGTGCCCCGTTCCGCTTTTTCTCCTTCGCAATGCATGGCTGTGAGGAGCGTTCTCTTGTATTCGTGAAGGTTGGGGACGTCCGCCTTGGCGATGGCTTTGCCCGCACCCTTTTCGCATTTGTTTCCCGAGATGAACCGTCCGCCGTCGGAGAAGGTGTTCACGGTCAGGAGACATTGGTTGGCACAGCCCTTGCATACGGTGGTTTTGGAGCTGTGGGAGAATTCCGCAAGCTGTTCCCTTGAGATCAGGGAGCTTTCCTTGCACGCCATGGAATAGAGCGCGGCACCGTATGCACCCATCAATCCCGCAATGGAGGGACGGGTGACGGTTCTGCCGATTTCACGCTCAAAAGCGCGGAGGATGGCGTCGTTGTGGAAGGTACCGCCCTGTACCACGATGTTCTGTCCCAGCTCGTCGGGGGAGTGGGCACGGATTACCTTGTAAATGGCGTTCTTTACCACGCTGACGGAAAGACCGGCGGAAATATCCGCAACGGTGGCGCCGTCTTTCTGAGACTGCTTGACCTGAGAATTCATAAAGACGGTGCAGCGGCTTCCCAAATTGACGGGAGCGTCGGCAAAGAGACCCTTTTCCGCAAATTCCGCAATGGGGCAGTGCATGGAGCGGGCGAAAGTTTCGATAAAGGAGCCGCATCCCGAGGAGCACGCCTCGTTCAGCATGATGCTGTCAATGGCATTGTTGCGGATGCGGAAGCATTTGATGTCCTGTCCGCCGATGTCGAGGATGAAGTCAACCTCGGGCTTGAAATACTTTGCCGCGGTGTAGTGGGCGATGGTTTCCACCATACCGATGTCGCATTTGAAGGCGTTTTTGATCAGCTCTTCCCCGTATCCTGTTACCGCAGAGCCGCAGATGGTGATACGGTCGCCGCAAAGGGAGTAGATCTTCTCGATTTCTCCGCGGACAATTTCGATGGGGTCGCCCTTGTTGGAGCTGTAGTATGTATAAAGAATGTCCTTCCGTTCGCTGATGAGCACCAGTTTGGTGGTGGTACTGCCGCAGTCGATACCCAAATATGCCTTGCCGCTGTAGGAGGCAATATCGATGACGGGGACACTTGCCTTGTCGTGGCGTGCCTTGAATTCGGCATATTCCGCCTCGGATGCGAATAGAGGCTCCATTCGCTGGGAGGTGGAGGCGATTTTGGCGTTTTTGATGTCCTCGCACAGTTTGGTGATGGTGTATCCACCTTCGGTTGCGTGTGCAGCATACAGGGATGCACCAAGCGCACAGGCAATTCTGCCGTATTCGGGGAAGATGGCGTGTTCGTCATCCAGCTCCAGCGTTTCGGCGAAGCGTTTCCGCAGTCCCTTGCAGAAGTAGAGGGGACCGCCCAAGAACATGACCTTTCCCGTGATCTTCCGTCCCTGTGCCAGACCTGCGATGGTCTGATTCACCACAGCCTGATAGATACTTGCCGCAACGTCCGCTTTTGCCGCACCTTGATTCAGCAGAGGCTGTACGTCGGTTTTGGCAAATACGCCGCAGCGGGAGGCAATGGGGTAGATCTTCTTGCAGTTCAAGGAAATCTCGTCCATTTCGTCGGGGGTCATATCAAGGAGGGTCGCCATCTGGTCGATAAACGCGCCCGTACCGCCGGCACAGGAACCGTTCATTCTCTCGTCGGTACCGCCCTCGAAGAAGATGATCTTGGCATCCTCGCCGCCCAGCTCAATAATGGCGGAGGTGTCGGGGGCAATGCTTTTGATGACTTCACCGGTGGCATAAACTTCCTGTACAAAGGGGATTCCCGCTCCGTTTGCAATACCCAAGCCCGCAGAACCGGAAATGGCTGCGGTAAAATGGGCTGTTCCGATCATGGGAGCCGCCTCTTCCAGCATTTCCAGCACCTTTTTGCGGATTTCGGAGTAGTGCCGTTCGTATTTGCGGTGAATGATCTCGCCGTTTCGGATAACAACAAGCTTGGCGGTGGTAGAGCCTACGTCAATGCCGAGGGATACGCCGCTTTCTGTTTCGTGATTCAGTATCATATTACTCCATTTTTGCGGTTTTTTCGTGAGAAATCCACGGAAACCGTAAATAAAACATTACTGTAACATATCATTAATTTTCATGATATAATGATACTACATATCCTTCCGTATGTCAAACATTTTTTTTGAATTTTTGCGAAGATTGGCGGTTTTTGAGCGATTTTCTCAAAAAAATTCCCCGTGGTACGCGAATACAAAACGACCACGGGGAATGGATGGATTTTCTTTATTTCAGCATGGTTTCCGCTGTATAGGGGGAGAGTTCCAAACGGATGAAAAATCCTTTGTCATGGCGGCAGACGGGGCAGGCATCGGGGACAGCGGTGCCTTCGTAAACATAGCCGCAGTTGAGGCACATCCACTTGCACTTTACGTCGGAAACGAACAGCTTGTTCCGTTCCAGAAGCTCGGCATAAGCGGCAAAGCGGTCGCCGTGGGTCTTTTCGATTTCGGCAATATTTCGGAAGGAGGCGGCGACGGCGGGGAAGCCTTCCGTCTCTGCGGTATCCCCAAAGCTTTTGTAGGCGTCGGGGTATTCTTCGTATTCGTTCTTTTCAGCGGAACGGAGAAGACTTACTATCGATTTGTTGAGATCAACGGGATATCCGCCGTCGATGCGGACGGTTTCTCCCGCAAGGTCGGCAAGGTGTTGGTAAAAAATCTCGGCATGCTCCTTCTCCTGATTGGCGGTGAAGGTGAAGATGGCTTCAATGACGTGCAGATTCTGTGCTCCTGCCTGTTCTGCGGCAAAGGTATAGCGGTTTCTCGCCTGACTCTCTCCCGCGAAAGCGCGCATCAGGTTGATTTTGGTTTGGCTTTGGCTGAAATTCATGGGAAGGGTTCCTTTCATTCGGTAAAAGATTTCCTGCCGTTATTATGTCCCCCCGTCGGGAAATCATGCATAAAATGTTGGTGGGCGTGAAATAATTATGATGTTTTCATACACAATTCTTTTTTTGTCTATTGCTTTTTCAAATATTTGTGATATAATGAAAGAACAATAGAAGTATTGCAAAAAACTATTTTTCGGAGGTATATACAATGGAAAACAAGAACAGCACACTGAAGACCCTGTTTGTCGTAATCGGCGCGATCGTTTGTATCGGAACAGCGGCAGCTCTCGTTTACACATTCTTCAAGAAGCACTTCAAGGTAACATTCGCTTGCGACGGCTGCGATTGCTGCGACTGCGAAGATTTCATGGATGATGCGGAAGACTACGAGCCCATTTGCTGCTGCTGCGAAGAAGAAGCAGAATGCACTTGCGACGACGAAGCAGCTGACGCTGAATAAGTCATTTTTCAATGAAAAAGGTCCCGTTCTCTTAAAAGAGGGCGGGACTTTTTTATATCCTCTTGCAAAATGCGATTTTGTATGGTATAATAAGGTCGGGTGAACTTATCAAAAACTGATGTGATTGTTCGCGGGCGCGAAGGATCACGGGAAAGAATTGGAACGGAGGGATTTTTATGCTGAAGATCACCAACCTGACGAAAAAATACGGCGACAAGGTGGCGGTGGACGGACTCAGCCTTACCATCGCACCGGGAGAAATTTACGGTTTTATCGGACATAACGGTGCGGG
>JAZQUQ010000092.1:0-2621 GCA_045631365.1 Eubacteriales bacterium
CGGCAACGTCGATGCCCAGCTCCTCGTCAATATATGCTTTGATCTTCTTCATATCCACAAGCATATCCTCTTTTTTGCGGGGATCGCGGAGGAGAGCGGCGGGATGGTACACCGCGGTCATGGAGTAGCCGCCCTTTTTTACAATGGTGCCGTGCTCCTTTGTGATCTTGTAATTGGGATCAATAAGACGCATGGCGGAAATTCTGCCGAGGCACACGATAATCTTCGGCTTGATCAGCTTCACCTGCTGACGGAGGTAGTCGATGCACATCTCCTGCTCCGCAGGCTGGGGATCGCGGTTCTGCGGGGGGCGGCATTTCAGAATATTGGCGATATACACACGGCTTCGGTCGATATCCACCGCCTCCAGATATTTATCGAGAAGCTTTCCCGCCGCACCCACAAAAGGAATGCCCGACAAATCCTCTTTTTCTCCGGGTGCTTCGCCCACGAAAAGGACGTCCGCATTGCGGTCACCCGTGCCGAATACGCAGTTGGTTCTCGTTTGATGGAGAGGGCATTTGGTGCAGGCTTTGCACGTTCCCTCCAGTTCTTCCCAAGTCATGATGGGCACTCCTTTCTCATCCTTATACTACTAATGTCCTATAGTGATAAAAACACCTTCAAGTTATTCTAACATCAATGTGGCTGCTCCACCCAAACAATAACAAACTATAAGAAACCAAAATGCGGCTTTGAAACACATTCTCTTGTTCCGAGAGAAATCCTCGTCACGACTCATCATGAACAGCAGAATTTGAGCAGGCAAAATGCAGATAAGTGCTCCAATCGCTTTTCCCGCCCATGATTCAACTCTCATCCCGAATTTGCTTAATATCCCAAAAATGAAATATTCTGCCACCAACAGGTAAATCAGCCGTTTATATTTAGGTTTCATGGACTTCACCCACCAAAATTATACCGTCCCAAATCCTCAAACTCCAACAAATCGGACAGAATGGTGTTTGAGACGAACATTCCCTCGGGAGTCAGGGCGAAGACCCCGTTTTTCTCCCTCATATAGCCGCCCTTGATGTATTTTACCAGCTTTTTGCCGTAGAGCTGCTCAAAAGAGAACCCGAATCGGCGGATGAATTCACGCTCGTCGATTCCCGCGGTCAGGCGGAGGCGGAGCATGATGTATTCGCCCATCCGTTCCCTTTCCTCCACTACCTCGCTTTCCGAGGTAATGTTGATCCCGTAAGCGGAACCGCTTCCGCTCACAGAGCCACCCACGCCGTCCATATATTTCTTGATATCGTGGGTGAAGGCAAAGCGGTTGCCGTTGAAATAGGAATGTGCGGACACACCAAAGCCGAGGTACTCCTCGCAGTTCCAGTATTTCATGTTGTGGAGGCACATATACCCCTTTTTCGCAAAATTGGAAATCTCATACTGGAGATACCCGAGGCCCCGAAGTTGGCTGACGGACTGAAGATACATATCCGCTTCCGTATCGTCGGAGGGGAGAACGGGGGCAATTTTGTCGTAATTTCGGTAAAACGCCGTGCCGGGTTCGATCTTCAGATCATAAAGGGAGATATGGTCGGGCTTCAGATGCGCGATGTAGTCAATGGTATGGGCAAGAGACCGAGGGGTCTGATGGGGGATACCGAACATCAGGTCTACGTTGATATTGTCAAAGCCCGCATCTCTTGCCATTCGGTAGGAGCGAACAAATTCCTGCCTCGTATGACGGCGGGACAGCGCCTTCAGCTCGTTTTCATGAACGCTCTGACAGCCGAAGCTGATGCGGTTCACGCCCAGCCGGTGCAGATGCTTTAAAGAAGCAAAGCTGACGGTGGCAGGGTTGGCCTCTATGGTAAACTCCGCGTACCTTGTCAGCTTGAAATTCTTTTTTATGGCTTTGATCAGACGGAACAGCTCCTCTGCGGGAAGGGACGTGGGTGTGCCGCCGCCGATGAAGACGGTGTCGGGCTCATAATCCGCAGTCCCCCCGCGGTAGCTCTCCATATGTGCAATCAGCGCACTGACGTATCGGCTCATCAGCTCCTCCGACTGAGGAACCGACGAGTTGAAATCACAGTACGCACATTTCGAAATGCAGAACGGGATGTGAAAATACAGCCCGAGCCGCTTTTTATTGTATGAATCAATCAGCATGAAATCATACCTCACTTCACGGGGGGGAGACGGAGTTAGGGGATCCTCCCCTAAAACCCCTGCCGGGGACATTGTCCCCGGACCCCAAATATATATCGGTTTCAGTTTAATAGCATTTTAGTTTCTGTTAATGCGCGAGTTAAGCAAAAGTCAAACCTGCAAGAATGGATAACAGCAATTAGGATTCTCTTTACACCCGAGTCAAATGTAAGCCAAACCTTGGAGAAATCCGGTCCCCGCAAGGGGATTCAAAATGGTGGTGTCCCATGAATGAGATTCCATGGAATCTCATTCGAAAGGATTTCTCAGCAGCGGGTCAGCTAAACAGCAATTTAGTATCTCTGAACACCCGCGTCACGCGTCAGTTATCGTCGTCCAGCTTGAGGACTGCCATGAATGCTTCGGGAGATACCTGAACGCTGCCGAGCTGGCGCATCTTCTTCTTACCTTCCTTCTGCTTTTCCAGCAGCTTCTTCTTACGGGTGATGTCTCCGCCG
>JAZQUQ010000093.1:0-4040 GCA_045631365.1 Eubacteriales bacterium
TTTTTCTTCCTCCCCTGCTTAATGCAATCGTTTTTGGTATTACACAAGGAGCGGGGCGCAGAACAGGGTTTCTCGGAGGTAGGCGTAGATTTTGGTGCTGTCGTCGGGGGTGTTGTCCGTTTCGGGATATCGGCAGCCCACGGAAAAGGCGGGATGTCGGAATTCGCCTGTGAACCAATCCTCTACGGTACCGTTTGCCTCTGTTTTCTTTTCGGGGGAGGTACAGCTCATGCGGGAGAGAAGTCTGCCCACCGTTCGGAGCCTCGGCACGGGATTCTCGGGATCTTCAAGACAGGGGTAGGTCAGCGTGTTGTTGTCCATGTGGAAGCTGAGGAGAAGGGAGGCACCCAAGGAGATACGGAGATGATTGCAGAGGGAGGCGGTTTCCGGTTCGCTTTCCGGAGCGGTGCCGCTGTAGCCCCATCGCCCGCCGAAATCCGTTCCTTTTTCCTGTGAAGCCGCCTTGTGATGGTGGAAGCCGTGGGAGAAATTGTACCGCAAATCCACCCCGCGGGCGTTTGCCTGCCAATGACGGAAGTCGGATTCGCCGTGATTCATACTGAGGAGCCTGTCTTTGAGAAGGTTGTCTCCGCAGCCGTTGATCCGCACGGTGCAGCCGTCGCAGTTCAGCATGGGGATGATATAGATTCGCCTTCTCTCGAACAGATAGGGGAGATTCACGTTGTACATACGGTGTCCCGTTTGGAGAAAGTGAAAGTAGTCGGCAGCAAATCGGAAGAGCATGGCGGAAGTAACGCAGTCCCCGCCGCTGAGACCACCCAAATACAACACGCTTTTGGAGGCTTTGGGGTTACCGAGAGACAGCACGGGGATAGCGCGGTCAAGAATGGTGGCTCCGATATAGCTGATCCCGATTTCCGGATACTGTTCTGCCAAAAGTTCCGTCTGGCGGATCAGTTTGTCGTAATCCATGTGTCCCATGAGGTTGGCGTTCAGATTTTCGTCTTTGTTCATTGTGTAAATCCTTTCTTCGTTCTGTGCGGATGGTGATACCATTCTATGCGGCGGTGTGTGGGATATTCCTGTATTGTTTACAAAAGTATCAAGAAATTCAGCTATTCATGTGGTATAATGAAAAGACTATGGAAAGGATGGTTCTTATGTTGGAAGGCAGAAAACGATTGTCCTACGGTCTCTTTTCTCTTCTTCTGCTGCTGGTAATCGGTGCGGGAAGGGTGACGATGACCGTTTACAATAATGTGTCGGTGGATATTGCCTACGCTTCGTGGGTTGCCGACCTTTTTCAGTATGCGACGGATTTGCTGAACGGAGCGAAAATTGCTCTTATCTACGGTGCCATTGCGTACGCGGTCTGCTGCATATCCGGACGGGCGGGGAATACGGTGATGTTCCTCTGTCTTGGCGGACTATTGGTGGAGAACGCAGCCCGTTTTCTCATCGACTATTTTTCCTCCGGACTGTCCTATTACGGCATCCCTTTGGCGGTGATTACTCTATCCCTCCGTTTTCTCTATGAAGGGGCGTTCGTTCTTGCTGCCCGTTTCATTGCAGGCGGTGTTCTTCGCCGTATCCGAAAGGCTTCGGAAGAATCGGGAAAGAAAAAGATGCCTCTCCCCATTCACGGGGCACGGATTTCCGTTTTGGTTTTCCTTGCGGCACAGGTTTTGGGAGAGATTGGCTATCTTGCGGATCATATCCGTACCTATGGCGGGATGAGTTCTCAGGAAATTGCGGTTTGTGTTGGCAGCTTCCTCAATATTTTTGTCATGTACGGCGGAGTTCCGCTTTTGTTGTGCGAAGTTGTGTTTTGGCTGATGCCTCGGCTTACCTTGAAAAAACAGTAAGGATGTGATTTGTGATGAAATTTTACACGAAAATAATGTGCGGTATTCTGGCAGCGGGAATGTGTATCTCGGGTATGGTCTCCTGTGGAAAAAAGGGAGGGGAAGATGCCCACTACCCGTATGATCTTGGGGAATATATCACTTTGCCCGAATATAAGGGGCTGGAAGCCGTCGGCAGCGGAACGGTTCTGACGGAAGAAAGAATTCAGGCGGAGATTATGGCTCCCCTTTACTTCTATACACGGATCGTTTTTGTTTCCGACCGTCCTGCGGTCATGGGAGATACGGTTGTTGTGTCTTACGTGGGAACCTGTGAAGGAACGCAGACGGAAAGCCAGTCCGAGCTTGAGTTTGTTCTCGGCTCCGGCGTGAAATTGGAAGATTTTGAGGCCTCTGTGGTTGGACATATGGCAGGAGATGTGTTTGAGATGCAGACAACATACCCCGACCCGTATGCTCCTCTTCCCGAATGTGCGGGAAAAACGGTGGAATTCACCATTTCTCTGGATGCGATATACGAAACCGAGCTTCCCGAATATACGGACGAGTTTGTGAAGGATTATCTTGGTTACAGCAGCATTGAGGCATATGAATCTGCAGTTCGGGAATCGCTTACCGAGTTTAACGAAACCGCAAATCTTTACTCCGTCATTGTTCAGCTTTGGCAGAAGATTGCGGGGGAAACCGTGGTTCTTCAGTATCCCGAAAAGGAGCTGACGGAAACTTACGACAGCACCGTTTCCGCCCACAAGGATTTAGCGGAGGAGCTTGGCGTTTCCTTTACCGATTACGTGACCACCTATCATGGGATGACTGTAGAGGAATTTTATGAGAAGGTGAAGGCGGAGTCCAAAATCACCGTTCGGGACGAGATGATTTGCTTTGCCATTGCCCGTGCGGAGGGGATTACCCTTACCGAGGAAGAATATACGGAACGTGCTCTCGAATACGCGGAGGAACAATACGGTCTGGATTCCGTGGGAGCGTTGGAGGAGATGTACGGCAAGGATATGATCTACCGACTGGTTCTGTGCGATAAGGTACAGGAATGGATTGCGTCGGAAGCAAAGCTTGTAGGCGCGTCGGACGCAGAATAAGAACAGCAAACACCGTTCGGGAATTCCGTAGGAATTATCGGACGGTGTTTTTTGTTGAATACTTTACAAAACAGGATTTTTATGCTATAATAGAGCTACCACACAAAACTTTATAGGTATATTTCCACACAGGAGTGGGCATTTTATTTCGGTAAAAGTGCTGACTTCTATTTTCGCATTTCTGTGTGGAGATCGAAAGTTTTGTGTGGTAGCAAATCGAAGTCGCATTTTTCGGTGTGTGTGATTTCGGTTGCACACACTTTTTATTTTATGGAGGGGATGAAGAAAGAGAGCGTTTGAGAACAGCAGACAAAACAGATTGGGCAGACACTATATTTTTCATTTGAAAAGGAGATTGTTATGGACATCAATTCCACAGAAATCAAAGAAAATGTTGTTTCCGGCATTGTAGGCGCATTCCTGTTCTCCCTTGTGGGCGGCATCCTTTGGTTCGTACTTTACCAGATCGGTTATGTTGCATCCATCAGCGGTTTTGTGGGAGTTATCTGCGCAATCAAGGGATTTACCTTCTTTGCGAAAACGAAGAGCGAATCAACAAAATGTATTGTGATTTCGACCGTTGTTGCCATCGTGGTTCTTGTTGCGGCATGGTATTGCTGTGTTGCATACGATATTTATCTTGCATACCAAGAATGGTTTGCTGCAGGAGAGGTGGATTTCACTCTCACAATTTTTGAGTCGGCAAGAGCCGTTCCTTTGTTCTTTGGTGAACAGGAGGTGCTGATTGCTTATCTCAAGGATCTCGGTATCGGACTTTTGTTTGCCGGCTTTGGGGTATTTTCTTATATTTCCGGAAGCAAAAAGAAGAAGAAAGCGGCAGAAGCAAAGACTGCGGCAGAGGCACTTAAATTCAACATAAACAACAGCGATTCCAACTAACCCTCTTTCCTCAGGGAGATCGCCCCGACAACCGCGATCTCCCTGATCTTTTTATTCCCTTTTCCGTGAATCATCAAAAAAATCCTTGACAACCGACAAACAATATGCTAAAATAATATAATGCGAGGAACTTTGTGTCAGTAGCGTTGGAATCCCGTTCCAAAGAGAAGGCGTGCCGTTGGCTGAGAGCCGCCCGATGGGACCAAACCGTGAATTT
>JAZQUQ010000094.1:0-2317 GCA_045631365.1 Eubacteriales bacterium
AGCAGGAAGGTTGCCGCCATAACACCCGATGCGACTCCGCCCGCATCGAAGGCGATGGAGGAGAAGATGGGGGGACAGTGGAAGGCAAGGATCACTGCGACAATATATCCCGCCAGCAGGAAGGGGAGGATCGGGATTCCCGTCAGAGAGCGGAGCAGGGCGATTCCCGAAGAGAGCGCCACGCCCAGCGCCATTGCCAAGGGGATGACCTTGGGGGGGATGGTACCGGAGGTCGCTTCCTCTACCTGCTTGTTGAGGACTCCCACGGCAGGCTCGGCGTAGGTCATACAAAGACCGATGATCATACCTACGGGGACTACGATCCAAGCGTGATCCATCTTGGCAAAGGTCTCGCCGAGGTAGCTTCCCACGGGCATAAATCCTACCTCAACTCCAACGAGGAAGAGGATCATTCCTACAAAGATATATCCTGCGCCGATGAATATCTGCGCCAATTCCTTCTTTTGCACTCTTTCGGTGAAGAACTGATAGATCAAAAAGAAGAGCAGGATGGGGATCAGTCCCAAAAGCACCTTTCCTACGATGGAGGGGGTTGCGGAAAGGAAGGACAATCCCATCTCACGGGAGTTATCGAAAACAGGGGCATGGTGAGCGGTGTAGGTGATGTTTTCAAATCCGCCTGCAAGACCCATGATCAGAATCGAGATGATAGGGCCGATGGAGCAGATCGCCATCAGACCGAAGCTGTTGTCGTCGTCGTTGTTCTGTTGCGTGATGGCTGCAATACCCGAGCCGATGGACATGACGAAGGGGACTGACATCGCACCCGTGGTAACGCCTCCCGCATCAAAGGCAATGGGAAGAAAGGTAGGGTTGACAAGGTATGCCACCGTGGCAAGGATCAGGATCAGGCCGTATCCCGTAAGGATTATGTATTTGAATTTGATCTTGAAGATGATACGCATGACCGCGATCACAAGGAAGATTCCGAGTCCTGCCGCAACCGCTAAAACGAAGGGCAGCATCTGGTCTCCCGTGTAGCCTGCCAGAACGTGCAGGTCGGGCTCGCAGATGGTGATCAGCACGCCGACGATCAGCGAAATGACGGCGATGATCGGCACCTTGCGCGAGCGGGTCAGGTTGGTACCGATGTGCGCACCGATGCGCTCCATGGACATCTCCGCTCCAAGGGAGAAAAGTCCAAGACCGACGATCAGCATGCAGGTTCCCACCACGAAGGCGATAAATTTATCGTTTTCGAGCGGGCAGATGGTGAATGCAAGGAAAAGAATGATCAGCGCGATGGGTAAGACCGAGGCGCAGGCCTCCTTCACCTTTTCGAGAATGGTTTCAAGTCGTTTGATATTCATTGGGGATTCCTAAATTCTACATATATTTTATCACTTTAAATTATATAATATTTGCGCACCGCAATTATGAACACTACGGCACGTTTTGGTTAACAATTTGTTAATTTGGTAAAAGTGCGTGTTTCTTGTCACCAAGACAGGTCAAAATGCGAAAAATCACTTGACAAAGTAAGGGTTTTATGATAAAATTTATAATTGTATTATAATATATTTATATAAATGCAAGCACCCGTGACAACCGTCCGTGTGACACGCATTTTTGGAGGTCAAAATGAAAAATACCGAAAAGACAATGGACAAAATCGTTGCTCTTTGTAAGGGCAGAGGCTTTATCTTCCCCGGCTCCGAGATCTATGGCGGTCTCGCAAACACTTGGGACTACGGCCCTCTCGGCGTAGAGCTGAAGAATAACATCAAGAAGGCTTGGTGGAAGAAGTTCGTTCAGGAAAACAAGTACAACGTCGGTCTCGACGCGGCGATCCTGATGAATCCCCAGACCTGGGTGGCTTCCGGTCACCTTGAAGGCTTCTCCGACCCCCTTATGGACTGTAAGGAGTGTAAGGAGAGATTCAGAGCGGACAAGATCATCGAGGACTGGTGCGCTGAAACCGGCTTCTCTCTTCCCAAGCCCATCGACGCTTTCACCCATGCAGAAATGAAGGAGTTCGTAGAGGAGCATAACATCCCCTGTCCCTCCTGCGGCAAGCACAACTTTACCGATATCCGTCAGTTTAACCTGATGTTCAAAACCTTCCAGGGCGTTACCGAGGACGCAAAGAATACCGTATATCTCCGTCCCGAGACCGCTCAGGGTATCTTTACCAACTTCGTAAACGTACAGAGAACTACCAGAAAGAAGATGCCCTTCGGTATCGCACAGATCGGTAAGTCCTTCCGTAACGAGATCACTCCCGGTAACTTCATCTTCCGTGTCCGTGAGTTTGAGCAGATGGAGCTTGAGTTCTTCTGCAAGCCCGGCACCGACC
>JAZQUQ010000095.1:0-2342 GCA_045631365.1 Eubacteriales bacterium
CCCGGGGTAGAAATCGCTGTGGGTAACGTACATATTGGATACGTCATTGGGGGAATATACCATTGCCACGTTGGGCGCGTAGGTCTCGGCAAGGTCGTGGACTCTTCGGAATGCGGCGATGTAGGCTTTCTTGAACGTCTCCAGTCTGCCGTCCTTCTTGTATTGGGTGTTCACGTCCCACACGTTCACCTCCGCGGCAAAACGAAGGAGAATATCGCACCCGTCAAGGCTCGCAAGATAGCGAAGCTCGGGGATAATGTAGGAGTCAAAGGAACCGTTCGCAATCCGCTCCAGATACTCAATGGCACCGCTTGAGGCATAAGAGTCCGCCAGATTCCACGCCACCTCCATCAGGTAATGGGAATCGGTATCGGGGTGGAGCCAGTCGAAGCCGCTGATGGTCTCTGTTTCAAACTGAACGTAAAGAAGATACGCGCTGTTCAGAGATTCGTCGTAATTCCCGCGGTCTGTCCGGCACATACCCACGTAGGTTCCCGCCACAGGCTCGTTCTTTGCCCCGAAATAGGGGACGTCCGCGGCGTTCTCGGCGTAAACGTACACCGTAGGCTCCGTGTAGGCATAGGCATCGATAAAGGAATCCGCATACAAAAGCCGTTCTGTTACGTCGACTTCCGTGGTCATCTGCGTACGGACAACGAGACTTTCCTTATATGCCTGATACATCCGAAGGGCATTGGGATAATCTCCCCGCGTCTCGTAAATTCTCGCTGCCTGAAGCGCAGGGGTTTCCACACGGAGGGAGGCATCCAGATTGGCAAAATCGCTGTAGATGGAAACAATCCCCTCACACGCCGCAAGAAGCGCATCGTCATCTCCCGCACTTATGGCATTGCTGTAGGCAGCCTGATATGTCCAATAGGAATCTGCAGCGGAAGCGGGAATCCCCGAGGCAAAAAGCCAAGCGGCAAGACCCACACCCATTGCTTTCTTCAAATGCAATCTCATAAAACACGAACCTCTCATGCTCCCGCAAACAAGACCGTTTGGGGAATATTTTCCCCTATTATATCCGATTTCCCCCAAAAAGTCAAGCAGAACCACCCATGGGAGCCGAACGCACAACGAAAATCTTGCCGAAATCAGTAAAAAAATGCAATTGTTATCAAAAGTGAATTATTTTTTCAAAACTTGTTGACATATCAACATAACCGTGTTATAATAAGTCAGCCCCAAGCGATGACGCAGGAACAGGGGCACGAACCTTGGATAAAACATTGGATAAACGGAGACAAAATAAATATGAGAACGATAAAAATCACCGCAGATTCCTCTTGCGACATTTTCTCCCTTGAAAGGGTACCCTACGCCTGTGCTTCCATGAAGGTGATCACGGACGACCGTGAATTTGTGGACGAACCCGCCCTTGACGTGGAAGAAATGGTGGAATTTTTCGACCGATACAAGGGGAAATCCAAATCCTCCTGCCCCAACACCAACGACTGGCTGGACGCCTTCGGGGATGCGGACGACGTTTTCTGCGTCACCATCACAAGCGGTCTGTCGGGGAGTTATAATTCCGCCTGTGCCGCAAAGAAAATCTACGAATCGGAGCAGGAAGGGAGAAGGGTGTTCGTCATCGACAGCCTTTCCGCAGGAGCTGAGGTGACCATGATCGTCCGTAAGCTGGAAGAATACGCGGAAATGGGACTTTCCTTTGAGGAGATCACAAAAAAAATCACAGAATACCAAAAGAATACGGGGCTCCTTTTCATGCTGAAATCCTTAAAAAACTTCGCCAACAACGGCAGAGTCTCCCCCATGGTGGCACGTCTGGTGGGCATCGCAGGCATCTGCATCGTAGGCAAAGCAAGCGAACAGGGTACGCTGGAACCCAAGCATAAATGTCGTGGAGAACGCCGTTCCCTCGAAGCCTTGGTCAGCGAACTGGAGAGCGAAGGCTACCGCGGCGGAAAGGTCAGCATCGGCCACTCCATGAACGAAGAAGGAGCAATGACCCTGAAAGGAATGATCAAACTCCGCTACCCCGACGCAGACGTAGAAGTACACCCCCTCAAAGGCCTGTGCAGCTTCTACGCCGAAAAAGGCGGCATTCTTGTGGGGTTTGAACGGTGATATTCGGGGGGAGCCAATATTTCCGCCCCCCACTTTTCAAAAACTTTTCAACAAGGGTTTTATATAGAAGTTCCACTAAATCTCGCTCTTCCCAAAATTTAGTACCAACTAAAAAATCCCCCACCCATTTCAAAAGTTTTTGAAAGGATGGGGGTTCGGGGGAAGGAAATCTTTTCTCAAAAAGTTTTCCTTCCCCCGATTCATTTTCCACAAATTGGCTTTACAGTAAGGACGGTTAGCTCGGGGGG
>JAZQUQ010000096.1:0-12516 GCA_045631365.1 Eubacteriales bacterium
AGCCGTTCATGGATGCGGCCCGGACACCGGTATAGGTGATCTCTGCTTGGAAGGTATCGAGATTGCAAAGCTCTGCGTCCTCTCCGAAGAGAAGGAGTGCCATGAGCCCGTTTCCGCCCTTGTCGTCTACGTTGAAATAGCGGTAGTAACATAGGGAACGGCGTTTTCGATCTCCTTCCGATAGTAAAACTTATCGGTATCGGAATAGGCAAGGTAGTCTTCCTCGGTGAACTCTGCGAGGGTGGTCCAAAGGACGCCGTCGTAGGAGCCTTGGAAGAGGGAACCGAAGATTCGGTGCTTTTTCCGTTTGCTTGTGCCCACCATGATATGGGTAACTGCGGTTGGCTCAAACATTTTCAGTCCGAACCAGCGTTCCACCTCATCCCCGCGGTTTGGGTCGAGGAGGTTTTCGGTATTATAGGTTCCGTCGAAGGGTGCGGTATAGGCGTTATGGGAAGCACCTGCACCGATGACGATTCCCGTGAGAGAGCCGCACACGGATTTGGCTTTCGCTCGGGTGACGTCGATTTTGCCGAAGTATGTATTGATGGAGTTTGTTTTATCGTTCATGCCGTAGTCAAACATTTGCATATCCTCCGAGATATTTATATCGATCGGCGGGTACGTTTCCGTTCTGTTGGATGGTGAATCTTCAAGGACAATTGTGCCTTCGTTTATGAAACGTGCCCGTCCTTTTTTCACGAGTCCCCTTGCCCGTTTGGGGTAGGTGGAGCCCAGAGTGTTTCCGTTTTTATCCAATACGTTGATCATTGGAATCCTCTTTCTTTTTTATGGGCAGGATCTGCCCCGTGCCGTTTTTTTGTTATGGGTCGGTGCCCCTGTGTATGTATTATAGCACGGTGGGAGGAGGTCTGTCAATGGAGGATTTACAATCGGAACGGTTATGTTATTTTTTTAATGAAATGGAGGAGAGCGAGGATAATGAAAATGATACCCAGATAAACAAGAAGGAAGAGGAGGTCGTTTATGAGATCTTTTGCGGTGATTTCTTTTTTGATCATTCCTCGAATGAGATAAATGAGCAAAATGGCGAGAATCACGTAGGGTGGGATGATCTTGCAGAGAACGGTGATGAGGATGGCGATGGCAAGATGTTTTTTGAAATTGTGGGTAGGTAATTTTTTCATGGGTGTGGATCCCCCTTTCCGATATCAGTATATCATGGGGGATTTTGGGTGTCAAGGGAGAGATTACAGCATTTTTGGGGAGGATTTACAATATTTTTTGTGGTGGGGGGATCACATGGTCCGACGCGAATACCAACGCTCCTGTCGACTTTTTCTTTTTCGTTTAAAAAAGAAAAAGTCTCGCAAAAAGAAAAGTTAATCTAAGGAGGAGAAGGGTCTCCTCCTTAGATATCCACCTCTCGGCTGTTCCGCCGTCTTGGGACGGCTACTGAAGCTTTGGGGGAGAGCGATCGTACCGACACGGTATTTTTCTTTGGTTATAACTTGATATTGGCTGCCGCGGGTGGCGAAAAGGTATGGTTGGGCTGGTTGAAGTTGAGGAAGGTATACTTTATTTCAACAAAAAAGACTAACCCCTTCTTTTCGGCGGTTAGCCATGTATCTTGTTATAATTTCAGCAAAATGCGGTGTCGGTATGGTCGCTCTACTATCAAGCTGCAGCAGCAGTCCCAAGACTGCGGAACAATGGGGTGGAGGATATCTAAGGAGGAGGGGCGTTCCCCTTCTCCTTAGATTGACTTTTCTTTTTCCGAGTCTTTTTCTTTTTTCAACAAAAAGAAAAAGACGACAGGAGCTTTGGTGTTCGTAGCGGACCGTGTGACTTCCGCCATTGTAAAAAACTCCACTGTAAAAAAGCTTACCGCACGGCTTCAGTCGGGCATTCCGCTGCATCAAACACACTCTCGATGACTTTCTTGGACGAACGGGGAGAATACATCCATCGGTCCATGTGGAAAGTATGATCGGGGTCAATAAAATAACGGAACGGGCGGGGAGCTGTTGTGCCGCAGGTGTCTATAAGCACCAGTTTGATTTTCATCCGTTCGGGAATGATGCTCTTTATGTACACGGAACAGGTATCCCCCGGAGTGACGGTTCCGCATGGTTCTGCCAGTCCCGCAAGATTTGGGGCAAGCTCTACGAATACGCCGTACTCTTCTACCGATCGGATGATTCCCGTTACGGTCTGTCCCGAGGAGAAGCATTCTGCATTTTCCTCCCACGTGCCAAGCAGCTCTCGGTGGCTGAGATAGATTCTGCCTGTGTCTCGGTCGATCTGTTTCACCACCGTCATGATGGTGTCTCCCACCTCGAATCGGTCGGAGGGGTGGGAAATGCGGGAGACGGAGATGCAATCCACGGTGAGGAGGGCGATGATCCCGCAGCCGATGTCGCAGAAGGCGCCGAACGGTTCCAGATGGGTTACCCTTACGGGTATGATATCGCCGCATTCCAAACCGCTGATGTAGTTCTCACAACACTCTTTTTGTGCGTCCTTGCGGGACAGGAGGGCGGTGTACTCTCCCTTTTCGGTTTTGCGGATTCCTTTGATTTTGAACTGCACCGCTTTTCCCACACGGGTAATGATAGCGATATCGCGGACGGGAGAGCCGTCGGGGGAATAGACGGCATCTTCCCGCTCCATGATGCCCGTAATCTCCCCTAAATCCACCCGAAGCTGCATGGTGCGGCAATCGCACATGACGGCGGGGGCTTCGAGAATTCTTCCTTGAGCCATGGCAAGTTCCAGCCCTTTTCGGCTTCCCAGGGACAGGACGTTCTCTGCGTTTTTTTCAAGCATTCCTTCGGGGACATAGTTTCTTTCGATCATTTTTCTCTGTACAGCCTCCGTTTTGAGGATGCGGTCCTTTCTTCGTGGTCATTGGTCAATCTATTGTATGAGAGGAGGGGGGGAGGTATTCCGTATCTTTTGGATTTTTCGGTAAATTCACGAGATAGGCTTGCAAAAACAGCAGTGATAGGGTATACTGAAAGCAGAAATCTCAAGAGAGAGGTGTTTTGATTATGGAATTTAACGGAAAAAAGTGGGTTCTTACCTTTGAGGATCATTTCGACGGGATGGCTCTCGATACTTCAAAATGGGAGCTGTGTCCGGAGCAGCCACGGGCAAATGTGGGAGGATGGTGGTCCGACGACATGACCTCCCTTGACGGAAAGGGGAATCTCATTCTGACCGCCGCCATTCGGGAGGACGGAACTCCCATTTCGGGAGCGATTCGCACGAAGGGGATTTTTGAACAGGCGTATGGGCTGTTTGAGTGTCGGTGCAAGCTGCAGCGGACAAGCGGCTTCTGGGGTGCTTTCTGGCTCATGTGCGACGGTGCGGCAAGGGTCAACGAAAACGGCGGTGCCGGCGGTGCGGAGATTGACATTATGGAAAGCGGCGACTTTATGAAAAAGGGTGTCAGCCATGCAATCCACTGGGATGGATACGGTCCGGAGCACAAATCCGTCGTTCACCGGATTTTCGATGAGAGAATGTACGAAGGATACCATACCTTTGCTTTGGAATGGACGAAGGATGCATATATCTTCTACATTGACGGGAAGGAAACGTGGCGTACGGACGAGCCGGGCATTTGTGAGGTTCCTGTGTACGTGAAGCTGTCCTGCGAATTCAGCACATGGCCCGGTCCTATTGTGCCGGAGGAGCTTCCCGACTGCATGGCGGTGGATTATGTGAAGGTTTACAAGGAGGCAACAGAATGAGCGGAAACAGAAAAAACAGCAAGCCTGCAGCGGTTCCCGTGAAAAAGCCTCTTTCCGAAAAAGAGATGCGGGAGAAAGCGGTGAATCGGTATATCTTTACCTGTATCGGGTTGATTATGTACATTATGCCCTGCATTTCCTGCCTTGGAATCGGCATTGCTTCCGATGGGGGGATTTCACCTGCGTTTATCTTTGCCATTGCGGTGGAAGTGCTGTCGGTGCCGTTGGGGCTTCTCGGGATTAATGCGATGAAGAAGCGCTTTTTGAGAAAATGGTGCGTTTTGATTGCTGCGGTTCTCCTTGCGGCGCATATTGTGTGTGCGGTGTTGCTTCTGACATGGTACGTTATTATGGCGCCTACGTTTGTGCTTTTGGCGCTGTTTATTCCTTGGTCCAAGGTGGTTGAGGCGGTTTGAGGATAAAACGGTCGTCCGTGAATACCAAATTTTGGGTTGACTTTGGGTGGTGGGAATCACACGGTCCGCCTCGGATACCAAATTGTTTTCGACTTTTTTCTTTTTCGTTGAAAAAAGAAAAAAGTCTTGCAAAAAAGAAAAGTCAAACTAAGGAGGAGAGGGATCTCCTCCTTAGTTATCCTCCTCTCGGAGGTTCCGCCGTCTTTGGACGGCTGCTTTTGTTTTGGGGGAGAGCGATCGTATAGACACGGTGTTTTGTTGTAGTTATAACTGGATATAGGCTGCCGCGGGGGGGAGGGTGAGGGAAGTTATACTTTACTCCAACAAAAAAGACAAACCCCTTCTTTTCGGCGGTTAGCCATGTATCAAGTTATAATTTCGTCTGCATACGGTGTCGGTATGATTGCTCCACTCCCCAGCTGCAGTAGCAGTCCCAAGACTGCGGAACCGTAGGGGTGGAGGATATCTAAGGAGGAGGGGCGTTCCCCTTCTCCTTAGATTGACTTTTCTTTTTCCGAGTCTTGTTCTTTTTTCAACAAAAAGAAAAAGACGACAGGAGCTTTGGTATTCAAATAGGACCGTGTGAGTTCTGAAAAAACATTCCAAAACGAATATTCTGTCGAATTCCAGCCCCTTCTGTAGACAGAAATTTTAAAATATTCACGCAATACCCCTTTATTTTTTACCTCAAATATATTATAATGTAATGAACCTTTATATCATGGGGGATAGTGCCCCCGGAATGGAGCCTTGCTATGGAAAATAACGCAAAAAAGAAGGTTATGATTAAGATTGGCGGTGCACCGTTTACCCTTATTACAGACGAAACGGATACCTTTGTCACTGCTGTTGAAAAAAATGTAAATGAAAAAATGTGGGAGCTGACAAAGGGTACCTACCGTGTCAGCAGAACCGATGCGGCTCTCCTTTGTGCTGTGGATTTCTGCAGTGATATGCTGAAAGCGGAAAAAAAGGTTATGAATCTGGAAGCACAGGTCTCCCTGTATGACGTGAATATCCGAAGACTCCGTGAGGAGCTGATTGCCCTCAAGCAGAAAATGGGCGAACCCCTTTGCGAAGCAGAGCTTGCCTTCGCCGGTGAAATCGCCAAGGCACAGGAGGTGTCCGGTAAGGAAGCGGATTCCCCGATCGATATGGAACAATTGGGGGAAATGCTTCGTGCATCCGGTGATGAAGGGGCAGAGGATAAAATCCGTACCCTTGAGAAGTATCTGGAGAACCGCAGACAGGGCGATAAGGACGGTCAGTCCCGTGAGGATAAGCTCCGTCGGATTGAATCCCTCCTTCGCGGCGATTCGGAGGATGAAGTATAATCGGTGATATGGGGATGACGAACAGAAAACTGCCGGAACTTCTTTCCCCCGCAGGTTCTCCCGAAGCGTTGAGAGCTGCGGTTGCTGCCGGTGCGGATGCGGTCTATTTCGGAGGGGCTTCTTTTTCCAATCGGATGAGAGCAAAGAATTTTTCCTCCGAGGAAATGAAGGATGCGATCTCCTTCTGTCACGACAGAGGCGTCAAATGCTATATTACCGTGAATACCCGCGTCCGCGATATTGAAATGGCGGAAGTCCTTGATTTCTGCCGTTCGGTGGCGGAATGGGGGGCGGATGCCCTGATCGTGGCGGATATGGGCATTGCAGCTGCAGCTGCGGAGAAGATTTTGCCTCGGTTCCCTCATCTGGAGCTTCATGCAAGTACCCAGATGTCCCATGCTACTGCGCTTGACGGAGAAATGCTCCGTACCCTCGGGTTTTCCCGTATGGTGGTTCCCCGTGAGCTGAATTCGCGTGAGCTGAAGCGGGTCTGTGCGGAGAGTCCCATTGAGATTGAGCTGTTTATTCACGGCGCACATTGCGTCTCCTACTCGGGACAATGCCTCATGAGCTGGGCCATGGGCGGACGAAGCGGAAATCGAGGGGAATGCGCTCAGCCTTGCCGCTTGATGTATGGGGTGGAGCGAGAGGGGGCTGTGACAAAGTCCCGCTATCCGCTCAGCCTGAAGGATATGTGCCTTGCTTCCCACATCCCCGAGATTATTGCGTCGGGGGCTGCTTCTCTCAAGCTTGAGGGACGGCAGAAGAGTGCCGCTTATGTGTACGGTGTAACATCGGTTTACCGAAAACTCCTTGACGAAGGGCGGAATGCCACGAAAGAGGAGATTTCCTATTTGGATTCTCTGTTTTCGAGAGACGGGTTCACGGACGGCTATTTCACGGGAAAGTACGGGAATATGTTGGGAATCCGACCGGAGGATGCGGTTTCTCCCGAAACGGGGGCTGCGGAAAAGTACGATTGCTCGGGCAGATGCCGTCGGTTAACTGCGGAATTTACCCTGAAGCGGGGGATTCCCGCGGAATTTTCACTGACCTTTGACGGGGTGACGGTATCGGTAACGGGGGATATTCCCGAGGAAGCATCGTCGGCGGCGGTCACGGAGGAATCGGCAGGAAAGAATCTCACCAAATTCGGCGGGACAGCTTTTGTTTTGGAGCAGGATGATCTTGTGTTCCGCATGGACGAGGGGCTTTATTACCCTGTATCCCGTTTGAATGCCATTCGGCGGGACTGTCTTGCCAAATTGACTGATGCTTTGGCGAAGAAAGAAAAAAAGGCGGTGGGACACGATCTCACAGGATACCGAAAGCCTTTGAAAAAACCTGTTATGGGGGAGAAGACCGCGGAGGTTTTATCTGTCGGACAGGTGACTGCAGAGGCGATGGAATATTTTGATCGGATTTACATTCCGTGGAAGGAATACGGAAAAGCGGTCGGTAAGAGGGCTATGGGAAAGGCGGAGCTTTGTGCTGTTCTTCCCCCTTTGGCAACCGATGACGGCGAGGCGGGACGGATTCTTTCGGATTTGAAGGAACTTGGGTGCAGGACGGTAATGGTCCACACCTTGGGTCAGCTGAAGCTGGCGAAGGAGGGTGGATTTACCGCGGACGGATCCTTCCGTTTGAATCTGACCAACACGGGGGCGGTGGAAACGTGGTACGGCCTTGGAATTGCACGGGCTGTGGTTTCCCCTGAGCTGAAGCTGCCTGCCATTCGCGATCTCCGTTATCCTTGTGGGGTGACGGTATACGGCAGAATTCCCCTGATGTTGACGGCGAGATGCTTTGTTTCCGATGGCGGCTGTGCAAAAAGAGGAAAGGGAGAGCCGTGCTTTGCGGTTCTTACCGACAGAAAAGGGGAGAGATTCCCCGTCGGTTCCGACGGCTGCTGTCACTCGGTGATCTATAATTCCCGAATCCTTTGGATGGGGGACAAGGTTGGCGGTATCCGCAATATGTCTGCCATGCATTTTATGTTTACCGATGAAACTGCCGATGGGGTGGATGATGTGATTGAAGCTTACCGCGGTGGCGGGACACCTTCGTGGATATCCCTGAAGGAGATTCGCCGATTGTAATGCGGTTTTTATGAATTTATGATGAGGTACTGTGGAATGGAAAAGATTTCTGTGAAAATCAAGAAACTGCGGGAGAATGCGGTGATTCCCGAATACAAAACGGCGGGGGCTGCTGCGTGTGATTTGACCTCTGCCGCGGATGTGGTGATTCCCGCCCGCGGACGTGCTATGGTACCCATCGGGATCGCTCTGGAGTGCGAAGGGGTGGCTGTTCTTCTCTTCGCACGAAGCGGGTTGGCGGTCAAGCACGGCATTTCTCTTGCCAACGGGGTGGGGGTTGTGGACTCCGACTACCGCGGGGAGATTATGGTTGGGCTTTTGAACAACACTGATGAGGATTACGCCGTTTCCGCGGGAGACCGTGTGGCGCAGATGATGTTTGTTCCCGTTGTTACTGCGGATTTTGAAGTGGTGGACGAGCTTTCCGACACGGATCGCGGTGCGGGAGGATTTGGCAGTACGGGCGTGAGGGAAGAGAGGGATAAAAGATGAGAAGTGCAAAATTTTGGCTGAACGCGTTCCTTGTGTGCGTGGGTGTGGTCATCGGAGCCATGGTATCGGAGATGACGGAAGGGATTCCGTTTCTCAGTTGGCTTTCCTACGGGCTTTCCTTTGGAACGGAGGCGCCTTTTCAGTTGGATCTGAATGTGATTCGTCTGACATTGGGCATTAACCTGCATCTGACGGTTTCTTCCGTGATCTTTATTGCGATTTCTCTGATTCTCGGAAAGCTGATTGTGCGGAAGTAAAGGATAGGAAAAATGGATATTTTGAACGGAAAACGGTTGGTTTTAGGATCAAAATCCCCGAGACGGGACGAGCTGCTCACCATGGCGGGGCTTGCTCATGAGATTTTTGTGACGGACGCGGACGAATCCTCGGTGGCGTATCATCGGGGGGAGCCGGAGCGTTATGTGGAAGAGCTTTCGAGACTGAAGGCGGAATGCACGGTTTCTGCCATGGGTAAGGAGGACGGAACCGTTATTCTTACGGCAGATACGGTGGTTTATGCTCCCGAAACCGAGGAGGTGCTTGGAAAACCCAAGGACAGGGCGGATGCTTATCGGATGATCCGTCTTCTTTCGGGCGGGAAGCACCGTGTGATTACGGGCTGCACCGTGATTTGGAACGGAACCTGCATTACCGGACACGTTTCTACAGATGTATGGTTCAGAGACCTTTCCGACGAGGAGATTTTTGACTATATTGATTCCTCGGAGCCTTACGACAAAGCGGGGGCGTACGGAATTCAGGAGGGTGCATCCGTTTTTGTGCACCGGATTGATGGGGATTACTTCAATATTGTGGGACTTCCCGTAGAATGGGTGTACGTGACTTTGAAAAATCTGCGGTAAGGGGATTCCTTTTGCCGCTGAAAATACACAGTTATTTTGGAGTTTATATGAAACATATCGGAATTGACCTTGGCACTGCCAACACGTTGGTTTACGTCAAGGGAAAGGGAATCGTACTCCGTGAGCCTTCGGTGGTGGCGGTGGAAGCCAAAACTCGGAGAGCGGTTGCCGTGGGAAATGAAGCAAAGATGATGCTCGGCAAAACCCCCGGTTCCATTACTGCCATGCGTCCCTTGAAGGATGGGGTGATCGCGGAATACGACATTACGGCGTCCATGCTCCACCACTATTTCAAAAAAGTATCCGGAATGGCGATTATGATGAGACCCAGGGTTTTCGTATGCATTCCCCACGGTGTGACCGAGGTGGAGAAGCGTGCGGTGGAGGACGTGACTCTGGAAGCGGGAGCACAGTCGGTTGCTTTGATTGAGGAACCCATTGCGGCGGCTGTGGGAAGCGGTCTCCGTGTGACGGATGCCAGAGGATGCATGATTGTGGATCTGGGAGGAGGAACCACAGAGGTTGCGGTTCTTGCTCTCGGTGGGATCGTTCTCTCCAAATCCACCCGTATTGCGGGAGATGAGCTGGACGAGGCCATTGTATCTTACATCAAGAGAAAGTACAGCGTCCTGATCGGAGATACCACGGCGGAGATGCTGAAAAAACGGATCGGAAGCGCTCATCCTTCTGCGGATCGAGGTTCTATGGAGGTCAGAGGAAGAAATCTTCTGAACGGGCTTCCTGCGGTGATTCGGGTGAGCTCTGCGGAAATCCGAGAGGCCATGGGGGACGAGATTCAGCATATCGTTGAGATTATCCGTACCACCCTTGAAACCACGCCTCCCGAGCTTGCGGCGGACATCTATGATACCGGCATTATGCTTTCCGGCGGGGGTGCCATGCTTGCGGGGATGGATCTCTTGATTTCGAAAATTACGGGGATCCGTACCGTGGCGGCGAAGGCTCCCATTGACAGCGTGGTCATGGGGCTTGGTCGGATTATGGAACGTCCCGACGAATTCAGGGATATTATCAAATTCCGGACGAGATAAACGGATATGAGAAATTTCTTTAAAAACAAGTTTTTTTACATAATGACGGTGGTTGCCCTTGTGGTGACCATTGTTCCCACGGTGTTTTACAGCATGGGTTTGACCTTCTTGTTCCGTGATGCGGTGGGGACGCTGCTGACTCCTTTTCAGAAGGCGTTCAATTATGCGGCGGAGGCCATGGACGGCTTTGCAGGGTATTTCTATCGGTTTGATCAGCTGGTGGAGGAAAACGCGCAGCTGAAAGAGCGTGTGGCGGAGCTTGAGGCACAGATCTATGATGCCAAGGAACTGGAGGATGCCTACGCGTGGCTGACGGATTTTCTGGATCTGAAGGTACAGCATACGGATTTCACCATGATTTCCGCGGCGGTTACCGGCAGAGAAAGCGGCAATTATGCCTCGGTGCTCACCCTTGACGTGGGTTACGGTGTGGGAATTGAGCGGAATATGCCCGTTGTTACCCCGCAGGGAATTGTGGGACGGGTCACAGAGGTTGGGTACAACTGGTGCAAGGTGACCACCATTGTGGAGGCGCAGTCTGCGGTGGGGGCGTTTATTGAGCGAACGGATGACGTTGGCATTGTGGAGGGGGATTTTGCCCTTTCCGCAAGCGGAATCTGTGAGATGAACTATCTTTCCGCCGATGCTTCCGTGGAGGTTGGTGACCGTGTGATGACAAGCGGCTACGGCAGTGTGTATCCCCGCGGACTTGTGATCGGCTACGTGGAAGAGGTGGGCGTGAATCCGTACACCAGAGGATTGGACGTGAAGGTTCGCTGTGTGGTGGATTTTTCGGATCTTACCGACGTGATGGTGATTACGTCCTACATGCCCGAGGTGGGCAGAGACTGAGGTTTTGAGTGATGATGGGAAAGTTTTCCGACAGAGCTTCGGGCGGAACAAAACGGGTGAGCATGGTAACCCTTGAATGGGACAGCATTCTGAAGGGGTTGGTCTGCGGTGCTCTTGTGGTGTTTTTCTCCCTTTTGCAGACTACGGTTTTTACGAAATTCAAGCCCTTCGGAGCGGTGCCCGATCTGCTCCTTTCCCTCGTCTGTGCCATTGCCATGACGGAGAGGGAAAAATGGGGTGCTGTCCTTGGCGTTGCGGCTGCCTTTGTGGTGGAATCCGTGGGTGGGTCTGCGGTGACGCTCCTTCCCCTTTTGTATATGCCTGTGGGGTATATCTGCGGCATTCTGACCGTACACTATTTCAGAGATTCCGTGGCGGTGCGGGTGGCGTACACCTTTGTGATTCAGGCCATTCGGGTGGTTTTTACCGCTGTGATTCTTACTGCAACGGTGGGGGAGATCAATCCCATCGATATGATACGGTTGGTGCTGGTCCCCGAGTTTATTGCAGGGGTGATCTTTGCGCCTCTGCCCCATCTTGCCGCGAAGGTTTGTCTCAGACCCTTTAACAAGACTCGTGAGGAACGGGTGAAATAGAAAATATTGAATTGAAAAGAATTATGGAACAGAAAATCATTGCGGCGCTTGCTCCCATGGCGGGATTCACGGATTCGGTATTCCGTCGGATTTCGGGGGAGATGGGTGCCGATTATACCATCAGTGAAATGATTTCCTCCGTTGCGTTATGCATGAAGGATGAAAAAACCGCTACCCTTGCCGCCATCGGTGAGGGAGAGGTGCCTTGCTTTCTTCAGCTGTTCGGCCATGATCCCGTGATGATGGGGAAGGCGGCGGAGATGCTTCTTACGGGGGATTACAAGGGATGCCGTTATGCAGCGCCTCCCCGTGGGATTGATATTAACATGGGTTGTCCCGTGAAAAAGGTGACGTCCAACGGGGACGGGTCCGCTATGATGCGGAATATCCCCAATGCGGTGGAGGTTGCCTCCCGTGTGGCGGAGGTTTGTGCCAGATACGGGGTCGAGTTTTCCGTGAAAATGCGGGCGGGGTGGGATTCTGCGTCCGTGAACGCGCCCGAGCTTGCTTATGCTCTTGCGGAGGCGGGGGTTCGGCGGTTGATCTGCCATTGCCGCACCAAAGAGCAGCTTTACGGACCGGGTGCCGATCCCATGGTGATCAAGGCTGTGGTGGATGCGGTGCGTCCGTTCTCCGACTGCGTTGTGGTGGGGAACGGGGACATTGAATCTTATGGAGATGCTCTCCGTATGGTGGAGCTGACCGGCTGTCATGAGGTGATGGTGGGGCGCGCTGCCCTTGGAAATCCCTGGCTCTTTCGTGAATTTAAGGGGGAATCCTCCGAGAAAACCGTGGAGGAGCTGATTGACCTTGCCTGCCGTATGGTGGAAGAGGTCGTTCTCGAAAAAGGGGAGCATTGCGGCATCCGCGAATCCCGCGGCCGTGCGGCACACTTCATCCGCGGAATCCCCGGCAGCGCAAAACTCCGCGACCGCCTCAACCATGCCCTGACCCTTGCTGAATTCCAATCGGCTCTTAGAGGGGGAACGATGGGGAACCCTTTTTGAGAAAAGGGTTCCCCAAACCCCTCCCAAAAACTTTTCGGATGAGGGGGATGAGGGTTGATTGCGGAAATTACGGTCATTCTGTATTG
>JAZQUQ010000097.1:0-5878 GCA_045631365.1 Eubacteriales bacterium
GAAAACGACGGAGTCTGCGGTGACGTGTTCGGCGGAGTCCTCAAGAGACGCGGAGTAGGATTTTGCGATTTCGGTGCTGCAATCCTCGTCGGAGGAATCGGCTGATGTGGGAGCGACGGCATCGCATTCTGCCATGGCACCGTTGTCGGCTTTGCCCGCGGTAATGCTTTTTTCGGAAATGCTTCGGTCGGCGGTGAGGGCGTAAGCAAAGAAGTCCTCTGCTTCGGCGGATTTTTGTGTGCCGTTGAGGATGGGGGTAATGGTGATGAGGACGCCCATGATCAGGACGAAGGAAGCAGCGATGCTTCCGTAACGGACAATGCGGCGGAGGCGGGCGGCTTTGCGTTCTGCCTGAATCGCCTTCATGACATTGCCCTTGACGGAGTGGGAGTGGGGGCTGACGGTATCGATGAGTTCGCGGTACCGTTCCAGCTCTATTTCTGTCAGGGGAGTGTCCGCCTCGGGGAGTTCTGTGTTGTGGCTGCTTGGTGTTTTGTTCATAAAATTCTGTTCAATTTTACCCACGGGTACGCAAGGTATCGGGTGGGGATCCCTTCGTGTGAAATCTTTTCTTTTGTACACTTCTTTGACGAAGGGAGTGGCGGAAAAGTTCCCGTGTTTTGAGGAAAATCCGAATTAAAACAGTTTTTGTTCCGAGAGGATGGCTTTCAGCGCCTGTCTGCCTCGGTTGATGCGGGATTTTACGGTGCCGATTTCCGCTCCCACCATAGAGGCGATGTCGCTGTAGGGGAGTTCGTGGATGTCTCGAAGGACGATAACCTTTCTTTGGTCCTCGGGTAAGCGGGCAATGGCTTCGCGGACGGCGAGAATCAGCTCTTTTTTCTCAAGGGCGTCCTCGGGGATCTCGTTTCCTTCCGTGACAGGGATATCGGCGATGCTGTCTTCATCACTTTCGCTGTCCTCGAGCGTGAGAGAAAGGGTTTCGTGGCGGATGTGAGAACGGATGTGATCTTTGGCGGTGTTCAGCGTGATTTTGTAAAGCCACGTGGAAAACGCACAGTCTCCGCGGAAGGAGGAGAGAGAACGCCATGCCTTCAGAAAAGCCGATTGGGAAATATCTTCCGCATCTGCGGTGCTGCAGCCCGAAAGAGACAGGATGCGGCAGGCGGTGTTATATACGAGCTTCTCGTAAAGATCCACCAACTGACCGAAGGCGAAGTCGTCTCCGTTTTTTGCCTGCTCGATCAGAAGCGCGGGGGACTCATCGATGTCAGAGACGAGGTCGGGCTGCTTCTGTGGAATCGGTGTGCTTTTTTTCAGTATCATATTCGATCCGTCTATATATAATAAAATGAAGGGATTTTTCTTTTTCGGGGAGATGTTGCGGTGTGCAACTTTCTTTCCATTATAACATAGGATGGTGAAAAAATCAATAGGGTGGGTGTGAATCTTTGTTTGCGGGGTGAGAATGGGCGAAAAAAAGGGTGAAAATTTTATGTGTTGGTGAAAGTATACAAAAACAGAGTGCGGTTTGTGTGAAATTTCTCCCATAATCTCGGATGGAATGTGGATGAAACACTTGATTTTCGGCGAAAAATATGATAAAATGATGTCACTTGATGTGCGATGAAGCGGGAGGTTGCTGTTTTGCGAATACTGTCTTGCGAAACAGGGAATTTCCGCAGAGTATGTCCGAGTAAATCGGGCGAGTATGAATATGCTCAGCCGGATCAGCCAACACTTGCACTCCTTGCGTTGTCCGATTCGGTTTCAGTTAAGCCACGCGGTGGCACACCCGGAAGCGTGTTCATCGCCTCGACTTCCATTATATTATATTCCATAGAGGAGGCACACCATGGCAGTAAATGAAAAGATCAGAGTTAGACTCAAGAGCTACGAACACACACTGGTAGACCAGGCCGCTGAAAAGATCGTTGAGGTCGCAAAGAGAAACGGCGCTGAAGTTTCCGGTCCCGTTCCGCTCCCTACAGAAAAGGAAATTGTCACCATCCTTCGTGCTGTACACAAGTACAAGGACAGCCGTGAACAGTTCGAACAGAGAACTCACAAGAGACTCATCGAGATCATCAAGCCTTCCGCGAAGGTTGTTGAAGCTCTCATGGCTGTTGAGCTGCCCGCAGGCGTTGACATTGACCTGAAGCTGTAATCTGACTCAAAGCAAACCCTACCCCTGCAGGAGCGTCCTGCGTGCGGCGATCTCGGACGGAGTAAGCCGCAAACAAGCCAAACCCAAACCGTACAGAGCGCTGCAGTTCTCACGGCTGCTTGGGATCAGCGGTTTCCTTCCGCAAAGTCCCGGCTTGATGGCGGTCAAGGTCATGTTGATGCTCCGGTCGGCTTCCGGAAAAACAAAGCATCAACCAATAACCTTTCATAGGAGGAAGAAAAACGATGAAAAAAGGCATCATCGGAAAGAAGCTGGGTATGACCCAGATTTTCATGGAAAACGGCACAGTTATTCCCGTTACAGTAATTGAAGCCGGTCCCTGTGCTATCACACAGAAGAAGACAGTTGAGACTGACGGTTACGAAGCAGTTCAGCTCGCTTTCGAAGACATCCGCGAAAAGCTTGTTAACAAGCCCGCTGCAGGTCTCTTCAAGAAGGCAGGCATCGCTCCTAAGCGTCACCTGAAGGAATTCCGTCTTGACGACATCTCCGCAATGAACGTTGGCGATGTAATCGCTGCCGATACCTTCGCTTCCGGCGACAAGGTCGACATTACAGGCATTACAAAGGGTCACGGTTATTCCGGCGTAGTTAAGAGATGGAACTTCAAGATCAAGAGAATGACACACGGCGGCGGTCCTGTTCACCGTCACGGCGGTTCTCTCGGTCAGAACTCCACACCGTCCAGAATCTACAAGAACAAGAAGATGGCAGGTCAGTACGGTAACGAACAGGTTACAGTTCTGAATCTCGAAGTTGTTAAGGTTGACACCGAAAAGAACCTTATCGCGATCAAGGGTGCAGTTCCCGGCGCGAAGGGCGGAATCGTGTTCATCCGTGACAGCGTGAAAGCATAAGTCGGAAGGAGGAAGAAAAAATGCCCGAAATGAAAGTTGTTAACATGGCAGGCGCTGAGGTAGGTACTATTAACCTCGCAGACAGCGTATTTGCTTGTGAAGTAAACGGTGCTGTCCTCCATGCGGCAGTAAAGAGCTATCTCGGAAATCAGAGACAGGGTACACAGTCTACTCTCACTCGTACAGAGGTTTCCGGCGGCGGCAGAAAGCCCTGGAGACAGAAGGGTACAGGCCGTGCACGTCAGGGTTCTACAAGAGCTCCTCAGTGGACACACGGTGGTATCGCTCTCGGTCCCAAGCCCCGTCTTTATAAGACAAAGCTGAACAAGAAGGTTCGCGCTATCGCTCTGACAAGCGCAATGTCCTCTAAGGTTGCATCCGGCGACATGATCGTTGTAGACGCAATCACAGCTACCGAGTACAAGACAAAGACAATGGTAAAGATGCTCTCCGCTATCGGAGCAGGCAAGAAGGTTCTCGTTGTTCTCCCCGAAAAGAACGATATGGTATACGAGAGCTTCTCCAACATCCCCGGCGTAAAGGTTGCACTCTCCAACACCATCAACGTTTACGATATCCTTAACTGCGATTCGTTCGTTGTTGCAAAGGATGCAGCACTGAAGATTCAGGAGGTATATGCGTAATGAAGTACATTCAGGACATCATTATCAGACCCCTTATCACTGAACAGTCCATGGACATGATTGCAGACAAGAAGTACACCTTCGTTGTTGCAAAGGATGCTACAAAGCCCGAAATCGCAAAGGCTGTTGAAGCTATGTTCCCCGGAACAGCAGTTAAGTGTGTAAACACCATGAACATGAAGGCTAAGACCAAGAGAGTTCGCTATGCGGAAGGTAAGACCGCAGCTTGGAAGAAGGCAATCGTAACACTGACTGACGATTCCAAGACAATCGAATTCTTCGAAGGTATGAACTAATAGAAGGAGGAAGCGAAAATGCCTACAATCAAGTATAAGCCGACTACACCGGCGAGAAGACATATGTCTGTTCCTTCCTTTGATGAAGTAACAAAGTTCACCCCTGAAAAGAGCCTTCTCGCTACTAAGAAGAAGAATTCCGGCCGTAACAGCTACGGCAGAATCACCGTTCGTCACAAGGGCGGCGGAAACAGACAGAAGTACCGTATCATCGACTTCAAGAGACAGAACACTCTGGCTCAGACCGTTATCGGTGTAGAATACGACCCCAACAGAACCGCTTACATTGCTCTCCTTCAGGACGAAGCAGGTAAGAAGAGCTACATCATCGCTCCTGTTGGTGTAACAGACGGTGCAGTTCTTTACTCCGGCGAAGGTGCAGACATCGTTGCCGGTAACACACTTCCCATCGGTAAGATTCCGGACGGTACTTTCGTACACAACATTGAGCTTTCTCCCGGAAAGGGCGGCCAGCTGGTTCGCTCCGCAGGTGCTCAGGCTCAGGTTATGGGTAAGGAAGGCGACCTCGTAATGGTACGTCTCCCCTCCGGCGAAATGCGTTACGTTCGTTCTGACTGCAAGGCAACAATCGGTCAGGTTTGTAACATCGAGCATGACACCGTTAAGATCGGTAAGGCAGGTAAGAAGAGACACATGGGTATCCGTCCCACCGTTCGCGGTTCTGTAATGAACCCCTGCGATCACCCTCATGGTGGTGGTGAAGGTCGTTCTCCCATCGGTCGTCCCGGCCCTGTTACTCCTTGGGGTAAGCCCGCACTTGGTTACAAGACTCGTAACAAGAAGGCTAGAACCGACAAGATGATCGTTAAGCGCAGAAGCAAGTAAGGAAGGAGGCAAACATAAATGAGCAGAAGTATGAAGAAAGCACCGTTCATTGAAGAAAAGCTCTATGCAAGAGTTTGTGCAATGAACGAAAAGGGCGAAAAGAAGGTGCTCAAGACATGGTCAAGAGCCTCTACAATCTATCCTGACTTTGTTGGTCACACAATCGCTGTTCACGACGGTAAGAAGCACGTTCCCGTATACGTAACAGAAGATATGGTTGGTCACAAGTTCGGTGAATTTGCACCTACAAGAACCTTTAAGGGTCACGCAGGCTCCAAGACATCCAACAACGGTAAGAGATAAGCGAAAGGGAAGGATAAAAGATAATGGAAACAAAGTCCACACAGAAGCATATCCGCATCTCCCCTCGCAAGGTTAAGATCGTTCTCGACCTCATCAGAGGCAAGGACGTTGGAGTAGCGGTTGGTATTCTCAAGACAACACCCAAGGCTGCAAGCGAGCACATTCTCAAGCTCCTCACAAAGGTAGCAGCTGACGCTGAGAACAATTTCTCTATGGATCCCGAAAAGCTCTATGTATCCGAGTGCTTTGTATGCCCCGGTATGACAATGAAGAGAATCATGCCCAAGGGTAAGGGTTCCGCAGACAGAATCATGAAGAGAACAAGCCACATCACAATCGGCGTGGCTGAAAAAGAATGAGGAGGCAGTCGATAGATGGGACAGAAAGTTAATCCGCACGGCCTTCGTGTCGGCGTAATCAAGAACTGGGATTCCAGATGGTACGCTCCCGATGAAAAGTTCGGCGATACACTCGTTATCGACCACAACATCAGAAAGTACCTGAAGAAAACCCTCCTTCTGGCAGGCGTTCCTAAGATTGAAATCGAACGCGACAACACCGGTAAGGTTCGTGTGTTCATTCACTGTGCTAAGCCCGGTATGGTAATCGGTAAGGGCGGTTCCGAAATCGATAAGCTGAGAACTGATATCGAAGCTATCGCTAAGGCTCCCGTAGCTGTAAACGTACTCGAAGTTAAGCCCGTAGATATGTGCGCTCAGCTGGTTGCAGAATCCATTGCATCTCAGCTTGAAAGACGTGTATCCTTCCGCCGCGCTATGAAGC
>JAZQUQ010000098.1:0-3916 GCA_045631365.1 Eubacteriales bacterium
TCTTCAAGGAACAGGGAATCCGTGCGTATTCCTGCCGTTTCACAGAAAATGAGCGGGACTGACCCATATCGTTTCTACAATTTTCAATGAATAAAGAGAGTACCAACATGAAAAAAACAGATTCCCTCGGGAACGTACTCCTCACTTCTCTTGCCCTTGTCTTCCTGTTTGTTAAATCCGTGGTTTTTTACGGTCAATTGAATCTGAGGGAATATCAGCTCCCCTTCGCATTCACCACCTGCGGAATCCTCCTTGCGGTGTTTCTTGCCGTATATCTTTTCTCCCCCAAGGCGGCGCGGATCGTCTTCTTCTCCCTGTACGTGTTCGGCAGTATTCTGATGTCCGTGGACGGCGTCTATTTTGCCTACGTATCACGCCTCCCCAGTGCGGCACAATTGGGAATGGTAGGACAGCTTGACGACGTTTCGGAAACCATCAAGAACCTGATCACGTGGAAGCAGCTCCTCCCCCTGTGGGACTTCCCCCTTTGGATTCTTTTCCTTGTGAACTGTGTCAAAAAGCTCCCTCGACGTGCCTTGCCGACCCTTCCCGTATTCCTGTCGGGATTGGGAGTTTTGGGAATTTCCTTTGCTGTCGCTTTTTCGGGCGGTATCCTTCGCTCCGATTACATAACCAACGAGCTGTTCTGTTACCATATTTACGATATTATAAAGGCTTCCTCTTCCTCCTCCGACAGTACGGGAGTAGACAAAAGTCTCTATACCGTCAAAGCAGACCGCGACAGCGAATATTTCGGTATTGCCGAAAATCGGAATGTAATCATCATTCAGATTGAAGCCATGCAGAATTTCGTCCTCGGAGCCACCTACAACGGACAGGTAGTCACTCCCAATCTGAACGAGCTGCTGGGCATCGACACCCTGTATTTCAACAATTATTACTATCAGATCGGCGGCGGAAACACCTGCGATGCAGAGTTCGCCGTCAACAACTCCCTCTTCGGCCCCGAAATCGAAGCGGGTTACGTCAAATATGCGGACAACGATTACAACGGGCTCCCGTGGCTCCTGAAGCAGAACGGATACAGCGGTGCCTACGCCTTCCACGGCTACGACGGCACCTTCTGGAACCGTGAATATGCCTACGTCAACCAAGGCTTTGACGATTTCAAATCCATCGAAGACTATCCGCAGAACGACCTCTTCCCCATGGGGATTTCCGACCGTGAGCTGTTTACCGAAGCAATGGAGGATTTAAAATCCTATGAGGAACCCTTCTATTCTTTCTTTATTACGGTTTCCTCTCATCACCCCTATGCGCTTCCCTTGAAGGACAGAGGAATCACTCTCCTTCCCGAGGATGAAGGAACCCTGTTCGGTCTCTACATGCACTCCATGAATTACGTAGACACCGTAATCGGCGAATTCATCGGGATGCTGAAGGAAGCGGATCTCTACGACAATTCTGTCATCGTTCTCTACGGCGACCATTATGCTCTTACGAACACGGACAGCAAGATTCAAAGTCAGGTATCCTCCATGATCGGCAGAACCTACACCCTTTTTGACGTGTTCAACGTGCCCATGATGATCCATATTCCCGGACTCGGCAGATCAGAAACCTTCGAGGTGACGGGAGGACATATCGACGTGCTGCCCACGCTCCTTTGCCTCCTCGGGCTTGAAAATACTCAGACTGTCATGTTCGGTCAGAACCTTCTCACAGCAGAAAGCGGCTTTGTGTGCGAGCAGACCCATCTCTCCGTGGGCTCCTTCATCTCCGACGAGTTGATGTTCTGCAAACCCGCCAACAATATTGAATCCAACTACGCGGTCTACGAAAAAGGAACCATGACAAGGCTCTCCCCGTGGGATTATACGGAGCTTTCCGAATACGCGGAGAAACAAATCCGAGACTGTGAAGCACTCCTCATCGCCAACGACATTTTCCTTGATGACGCGTTGCCGCACTAAAGCGAAAATTACCATATTTTGGGAAACATTCATCCAAAATATGGTATTTTTTCGTGTGGCTGTTACAAGGCGTTGAAAATCTGTCATAATCCCCAAAAATAACACGAAATTTTTGTTTCTTATTCTATCGAAAGCCTATTGACAAAAGAAGGCAGATATACTATAATATACAACGTACTGCGTAACTGTTTTCAACACCACAATATATAGTGGCAGACAATATGTTTCCTTTTTGAACAGAATCGTCTGAAATGGAACAAAATAAGGAAGAAAGGCATGGTTATATGATCACAAAAATCGTCAAAAGAGACGGACGAGAGGTCCCTTTCAACATAGAAAAGATTGCCAACGCCATTTTTAAAGCGGCACAGGCGGTCGGCGGCAGTGATTACGACGAAGCAATGGCTCTCGCGTGCGAGGTTTCCGAGCAGATTGAAGAAGAATCCAAGGCTGCAGGCACAATTCCCACCGTTGAGGGTATACAAGATATGGTAGAGCGTATCCTTGTGAAGCACGGTCATGCAAGAACCGCCAAGGAATACATCATCTACCGCGCGGAGAGAACCAAGATCCGCGAGATGAACACCAAGCTGATGAAGATTTACGAGGACCTGACCTTCAAGAGCGCCTCCGAAAACGACATCAAGCGTGAAAATGCAAACATCGACGGCGACACCGCTATGGGTACCATGCTGAAGTACGGTTCCGAGGGTGCCAAGCAGTTCTATGAGCTGTACGTCATCGACCCCAAGCAGGCAAAGGCTCACAGAGAAGGCGACATCCATATTCACGATATGGACTTCTACACCCTGACAACAACTTGCTGTCAGATCGATATTCTCAAGCTGTTCGAGGGCGGATTCTCCACCGGCCACGGACATCTCCGTGAACCCAACGATATTCAGAGCTACGCAGCTCTTGCCTGCATTGCCATTCAGGCGAACCAGAACGACCAGCACGGCGGTCAGTCTATCCCCAACTTTGACTACGGCATGGCTCCCGGCGTAAAGAAGACCTACCGCAAGCACCTTCTCCGCAATATTGCAAAGGCGCTGGAATTCAACGACGGTCTTGAGCTGGACGAAGCAAAGGCAACGGCGGAAAAGATCATCGCTGACATCAAGGAACAGTACAAGCTGGAACCCGAACTGGGCTCCGCAAAGGAATACGCCGCAGTTCTCAGCGAAGTTCTTGTTCCCTACATCGGCGAATTCGCAAAGAAGGCTGCCGCTGTCATCGAAAGAAACACCATCGCGGAAATCGAGCGCAGCACCTACCAGGCAATGGAGGCCCTTGTACATAACCTCAACACCATGCACTCCAGAGCGGGCGCGCAGATTCCCTTCTCTTCTCTGAACTACGGTACCGATACCACTCCCGAAGGCCGTCTTGTTATCAAGAGCGTTCTTCTTGCTACTGAGTCCGGTCTCGGCAACGGTGAAACTCCCATCTTCCCCATTCAGATCTTCAAGGTCAAGGAAGGTGTGAACTACAATCCTCAGGATCCCAACTACGATCTCTTCAAGCTGGCGTGCAAAGTTTCCGCAAAGAGACTCTTCCCCAACTTCAGCTTCCTGGATGCTCCCTACAACGCACAGTATTACAAGGAAGGCCGCCCCGAAACCGAAATCGCATATATGGGCTGCCGTACCCGCGTCATTGCCAACTACTTCGACAAGGACCGTGAGATTGTAAACGGCAGAGGTAATCTGAGCTTTACTTCCGTCAACCTCCCCAGAATCGCCATCAGTGCAAACGGCAATACCGAGTGGTTCTTTGAAGAGCTGGAAAGAAGAGTTCAGCTGGTCATTGAGCAGCTTTTGGACCGCTTCAAGATTCAGGCATCCAAGAGAGTCAGAAACTATCCCTTCCTCATGAACGAAGGTGTGTGGATTGACTCCGAAAAGCTCTCCATCGACGATACTGTGGGCGAAGTGCTGAAGCACGGTACGCTGACCGTTGGTTTCATCGGTCTTGCGGAA
>JAZQUQ010000099.1:0-3657 GCA_045631365.1 Eubacteriales bacterium
ACTTTCCGAGCATTTTATCAAGATATTTCTGCAAAGCGGCGGCATATTCCTCCTCGGAAATTTCGTCCACCGCCTCTCGAATGGCACTTTGGTCGTATCCTTTGGCATATAAGTCCCGTGCAATGCGCCGTTTTCCGTGCAATTTCGTCCGCACCGCCGACGCCGCATAGACGGATGCCTGCCGCGATTCGTTAAGATATCCCTTCCGAACCATAAATTCCACCGCATCCTCTGCGGCTTCGTGGGAAATCCCTTTCTCGATCAGACGTCGTTTCAGAGTTCGGGCGCTTTTGTCCGAGGAGGCAAGGAGGTCTGCGGCTGTCCGCACCGCTTTGGTCACCGCGGCGGCGTGTTCTAACTCCGAATACAGCACCTCGTCCACCGTCATCCCCTCGGAAACGGGTCGGGACAGCCGCTTCAGCCGCCCCACGGATACAGAAAAGGTCTCGAAAGCATCGCATCCGCCGCAGACGGTTACGAACACCATCCCTTTTGTTTCTGTCATGGATTGTATGTACATGGTTTATTTCCTTCTTATCGGTCTCACCGATAACTCGGTCTCACCGATAACTCTGTCTCACCGTATCACGAAGCAGTCACAACGCCATCCGCAACATGGCGGAAGGTCACTTCCCCGTCCGCATCGTTGACGGGGATCACGTCGGGTTCGCAAGAGGTCACGATGATCTGCCGCCCCTTGATTTTGCTGAGGATATACTTTCTTCTGGTCTCGTCAAGCTCGGAGAACACGTCGTCCAGCAAGAGGCAGGGATACTCCCCGCCGATCTGCTTTGCGATTTCCCCTTCTGCCAGCTTCATGGACAGCACCATACTTCTCTGCTGTCCCTGGGAACCGTACAGCTTGGCTTCCTTTCCGTTGAGGCACAAGCGAACATCGTCCTTGTGGATGCCCCACAGGGTTGCACCGTAGGCAATCTCCCTCGAAAGATTAGCGGTCAGCTTTTCAAACATCCCCCGTTTTGCTTCCTCAAGGGAAACGGCGGAGTCTCCGAGAAGGGGACAGGGCATCTCCTCCGTAAGTCCGTGGGACTGATAGGTCAGAGTAGGCGTCTCCCGCCCGTCGGTCATACCGTGGAAATACTCCGTCACCGCGTTCTGCAGAAGGGACACGTACTCCCCGCGGTACGCCGCAATCTCTGCCGCACACTCCGCCATCTGCTCCGCGTACACTTCCCATTCGCCCGATGTAACCTGCCCGCCCCCCGAAGCAAACTTCAAAAGGGCATTCCGCGCGGCAAGCACCTTGCTGTACCGCCGCAGAAAAGCAAGATAGGTAGGGGAAAGCTGGGAAATCGCTACATCAAGAAACGTTCGCCTCTCCAGAGGTCCGCCCGTCACAATGCTGAGCTGGGAAGGGCAAAACAGCACCGCACGGAAGCTGCCGATCATCTCCACCGAGGGAAGGGCTGCTCCGTTCCGCCAGAACTTCCGTTTTCCCGTTTTGGGAAGAGCCGCCTCCAGCTTGATCTCATGCTTTCCGCTGTCTCGGATACAGGAAAGCTCCAAGCGGGAAAACTCCTCCCCGAAGGTGATCAGCTCACGGTCACTTGCCCCACGGAACGACCGCCCGCGGGCAAAGAAATAGATTCCCTCCAGCACATTGGATTTTCCCTGGGCGTTCATGCCCCAAAGGACGTTGATCCCCTCGGAAAAATCCGTTTCACAGGAGGCAATATTGCGGAAATTCTGAAATTTCACATCCGTGACACGCATGGAATACCTCCTTCAAAAAACTCCGATAAATCAATAGATATCACAGACAAACGCCGTTCCCTCTACGGTGATCACCGCTTTTTCTTCGGTAATTTCGTTGCTCACCGCATAAGGGAGATTCCGCCGCAGCTCCGCACGCTTGAGAGGATATTTGCATCCCGTAAGGGTCACAATACAGCGATCCAGCGCGAACAGGGAGAAATACTTCATGGGTTTTGTGCGTACCACGGTTGTGTCCCGAATAACGGAAAGATCGTTCACGCCATCGGTCATGTGGGCATCGATGCCCCGATCCTTCAGATTCTCAAGCCAAAAAATATTGGAAAGCTCATGGTCGCACCGACCGCCGAAGCCCCCCACAATGGAAATCGCCGTACACCCTCGTTCGATGGCGATCTCACACGCCAGCATGGTGTCCGTTTCGTCTTTCTCACAGGGGGCCTTGATGATCTCGGGAACCTCTCCCTCCTTCGGCATGGCATCCTCGGGAATGGAATCGAAATCCCCCACCAGAATATGGGGAGAAACCCCAAGGGGAGCCGCCTTCAGGTATCCGCTGTCCGCTGCAATGATCAACGGGTCGAACGGAAGCCCCACGTTTCGGAGGAGGGAGGCCGTATCGCAGTCGCCTCCCGTCAGGATCAGTGCCCATTTTCTTCTTGTCACCGTACTCTTACCGTTTTCCATGACGTCTGCCCTGTCTTTGCGTTTTTTGAGTCCCATTGGTACGGGGAAGGCTTTTTTCTTCCTTCTGCCGCTCCCAATCGGGCTTTTTCTTCATTTCTTCCAAAATTTTAATATAGCTTTCATGACGGCTTGCCGCTACGGTGCCGTCCCCCATCCGTGCGATCACGGCACACCCTTCCTCTTTGGTGTGGGTGCATTTGGTATATCGGCACGTACCCACGCAGTCCGCAAATTCACGGAAGCTGAGCGCCAGCTCGTCGGTGGGGAAAAAGTTGAATCTTGTGAAATCCAGCATGGAGAAGCCCGGGGTGTCCGCTATGTACAGTTCCCCCTCCCCCACGGTCACGGGATAAAGCTCCACGTGACGGGTGGTGTGCCGTCCTCGCTCGGTCTTTCGGCTGACCCCTCCGGTTTTCAACTGCAGGTTGTGGAAAAGTCGGGTCATCAGCGTAGATTTCCCCGCACCCGACACCCCCGCAAAGGCGGAAAGCATGGGTGTATCCCCCGATGCCGTCTCCTCAATATAACGGTAGAAGGAGTCGACTCCCTCTCCCGTTTCCGCGCTGAGGGCAAAGACCTTGTATCCTGCTTTTTCGTAGGTTTCACGGAGGAGATTGGTGTTCTCCCCGTCCAAATCTGCCTTGTTGATGACGATTACAGGCTCAATGCCGTAGTTTTCCGCAATGACCGTCAGCTTGTCCGCCGTCAGAAGATCGGGTTTGGGCTGTGCGGCGGGGATCACCGCGAACAAATGGGTCAGATTGGCAACCGGGGGACGGATTAGGGCACTTGTACGAGGTAAAATTCGGTCGATAACATAATCCACTCGAACGCCCGCTTCCTTTTCTGCAGTCCGTTCCTCTTCCGTCAGTTCTCTTTCCGTATCACGGGAGATTTCCACATTGTCTCCCACAAGGGGGGTTATCCCCTCAAGTCGGAAAATTCCTCTTGCACGGCAGAGCAGCTCTCCCTCAATCCCATCGTTTTCTTTATGATTGAGGCGGACTCCGTAAAGCCCGCCCACACCTCTTGTTATAATACCTTGTATGGTAAAGTCCCTCCTTTAACCAAAGAAGTCCGTATCTGTTTTTTCATCTGTGGGGCTTTCTTCCCCCACGGTAAGGGTCTCGGTTTCTTCGGGGGCATCCGTTTCCTCGGGAACCTCGGTTTCTGCAGGTTCCTCCGTTTCCTTGGGTTCTGCCGTCTCCGCTTCCGTCTCCATAGGCTTCTCGGGCA
>JAZQUQ010000100.1:0-1549 GCA_045631365.1 Eubacteriales bacterium
CATCATCCATGACCGCCTGCGGAGGAGATACGGCAAAAGAAACCAACGGGACGGAGACGAAAGCTCCCGCTGCGGAGTCTGTTGAAGCAGGCACTCCCGAAACCGATGCCCCCGCCTCTTCCTATGGCACAAGCCTTGTGACGGAGAACGGGATTGCGAAAGCCCATGTCGTTCTTTCCGCGAATGCCGGCGAAACCCTCCGCTATGCGGCAGAGGAACTGGTGTACCATATCAAAAAAGTAACAGGTGCGGATATTACCGTGTCTGAAACCGTACAGGAGAACTCCCTCCCCATCATTATCGCTACCCCCGACACCATACCCGAGCTTGAAACCCTCTTTGCGGACGATCTCCACTGGCTCAGAACTCTCTCCGAAGAGGACGGCAGACGCTGGGGCGATGACGGATTTGCCATCCGCACGCATGAAGGAAAGGTTTACATCTTCGGTGTCAACGAAAAGGGTGTGCTGAACGGTACATACGACTTTATCGAAGAAAACATGGGTGTGCTGTGGGCACGTTCCAATGAAGAAATCGGACTTGTTTACACCGAAACGCCCACTGTTACGGTTACAAAAACAGATTACCGTGAAAAATCTCCCTTCCAAATCAGAGGCTGGGGATTTACCGGTCTTTCCAAGCAGGAAGATTCTGCCACTCTGCTTGCGCGGAATAAGATGAACTCGCTGTCTGCTTTGTCTGTCCCCGAAAAGGGAATCAAAAAGTTCAGCTGCGGTCATAACATCAAGCTGATGGTAATAAACAGTCCTGTATACGATCCCGAGATAAAGGAATACTGGAACACCAACTCCGACGGCAGCTTCCAGTCCTATGAGTCCTCCAGACAGATCAATTTCTGGAGCGACAAGGCGGCAGAAGCGGTTGCGGAGAGCGTGATTGCTTATATCCGTGAAGGCAGGACATTTTGGGGACTTTGTGCGGGAGATACCCACGTCTTTATCGGCATGGAGGACGACGACAACGGTCTTACCGCTCCCTATGACTCCCAGCCCGTGGAATACGCCCCCGGACAGTTTGTGGAACCTACCGACAGCCGATACCGTTCCACCGTGTTCTTCCTCTTCATCAATAAGGTGGCAAGACTGGTGAACGAAGCTTGCCCCGGCACGCAGATTGCGACCTTTGCCTACAGCTTTGCCACCAATCCGCCCCTTTGTGAGATTGAAGACAACGTGACTGTGGTGGTTGCTCCCTTGGATGAGGACCTGACAGCCTCCCTGTTTGATACGAAGAGCCATCAGAACGTGGCCCTTCTCAACCGTCTTGAAACGTGGAAATCTCTTACCAAGAACCTTGTGTTCTACAACTATTTCGGCTGCTTCAAGCCTGCGGACCGATACACCAGACCCGTATGGGATATGATTCAGGAGAATCTGCAGTATTATGCGGAAAACGGCTTTATCGGCGTACAGCCCGAGGGCAACGGCGACGACGAAAACGGCTACTGGTGGATCTACGACGGCTTCGGTCAGTATACAAGCGGCGGTTCCTCCGAGGTGACCAACTCCAATACATGGGATTTCAACGG
>JAZQUQ010000101.1:0-7425 GCA_045631365.1 Eubacteriales bacterium
GAGCTGAGTGCCATCGTTACCATGACCCAGGCCACCATGGATGAAGTGGCGTGCGGGATTCTTGACGCGGAATCTCTCTTGAAGATGCGCGCCACCGCACAGGAGATCCCCGTCATGGACGAGATTCTTACATACACCTCCCGGCTTGTATCCGCGACCCATCCCGAACTGGCGGATTCCCCCGAAATTTCCCGTAAGCTGATCCGTTTCGGTGCCAGCCCCCGTGCCGCACAGGCGCTCATCACCGCCGCAAAGGTTCGTGCGCTGATGAACGGCAGATACAACGTGTCCTACGAGGATATCAACGCCCTGGCGTACCCCGTTCTCCGTCACCGTATCAAGGGTAGCTTTGAAGCCATCACCGAACGGATGACCAACGATCAGATCATCACCATGCTCATCGACGAGCTGAACGGCAAAAAGACCATTCTCCCCACCGATGCCCTTACCTCCAAGCAGAAAAAAGGGAAGAAATAATCGGTTGGTATAATAAATATGAAGAAAATTGTAGACGGAGCGTTTCTCGGCACCCTTGAGATCCTCGATCTGAACGTGAAGCAGCTGATGAACGGCAGCTTCGGGGGAAACAGACGGTCATCCACCTACGGAAGCTCCGCGGAGTTTGCCGATTTCCGTGAATACACCGCGGGCGACGACCTCCGACGGATCGACTGGAACATCTACGGCCGCTTCGAGAAGCTGTTTATCAAGCTCTACGTGGATGAACGACAGCTCCATAACCGAATTTATATCGATACCTCTGCCTCCATGGAGTTCGGGGAACCCACCAAAGCCTATGCGGCACTCCGTGTTGCGGCGGCGCTGGGTTTCATCTCCGTGCAGGCCATGGACAAGGTCTCCTTTTACGCCCTTTCGGGGGACGAATGTGAGAATCTCTGCCGCACCGTTATGGGGAAAGACGCCTTCTACGCCGCCGCAGACCGACTGAACGAGGTGGAATTCCACGGGGAAACCGACCTTGCCGCCTCCATTATGTCCGCGGAGGAACCGGGCAAAAACGACGGCATTACCTATATTATTTCCGACTTTTTCACGGAAAGCGACTGGAAAAGTGCGGTGGATTGGCTCCTCTTTAAGGGACGTCAGGTGGTGCTGATTCAGGTGCTGAGCCGCGACGAGATCGCCCCCGGCATGAGTGGTAAGCTGCAGCTCATGGACTCCGAAGCCATGGAGGAAGAGGACGGACGGAACTTCCGCATGGAGATCACCCGTTCTTCCGTGAAGGCGTATGCAGCGGCATTGGAATATTATGAGAACGAAATTCGCTCTTTCTGCTCCTCCCGCGGGGTCAGCTTTATGACTGTCTGCAGCGACGAGAGCATTGAACGGATCTTCTTCAAAAAAGGATTGGAAGCAGAGGTGGTCAAGTGAAATTTTTGAATCCCGCAGGACTGTGGCTCCTCCTTTTGATCCCTGCTTTGATTATCATCTACATCATTCGTGCCAGACACGAAGAACGGTCGGTTTCCAGTACCTTTATCTGGAAGCTGAGCGCAAATTTTGTGAAACATAAGCTTCCTTTTCACCGATTCCGCAAGATTTTGCTGTTTGCCTGCCAGCTTCTGATGGTCACAGCCGTTGCACTTCTTGCGGCAAGACCTGCTGTGGTCACCGAAGGCGGTGCGGAGGAATACGTGATTATCCTCGACGCATCCGCCAGCATGAGAATGGAAAACGCAAAGGGCGAGAGCCGATTTGACCGCGCCTGCGACGAGATCAACTCCCTTGCGGCAAGCAGTCTTTACGGCACGAAATTCACCGTCATCGCGGCGTCCGAGGAAGCATCAACCCTCATTCAGCGCACCGATTCCAACTCGGAGCTGATGGTTGCTTTAGACGGTGCCACGTGCGGAAACGGAACCGCTGACCTTACCGAAGCGCTGGAACTGGTCAACGCCCTCTGTGCCGAATACCCCATCACCGACGTGATCCTCTACACCGACCGCCCGTCGGAGGAAGTGGGGAATGTGGCTGTGGTGGACGTTTCCACAGGGGAATACAACGTGTCCTTTACCTCCCTCACCTTTGAGAAGGGGGAGGAAGGGTACCTTTTCACGGGGGAAGTGATCGCCACCTCGGATACCGTCATCAACGCGGCACTCTCCGCGGACGGAACCATCTTTGACGTAAAGAAAATTGCCTGTCCCAAGGATACTCCCGTCACCGTCACCTTTGAGGTGCGGAATCTGGCGGATTTCAACGTGGCAACGGTGTATACCGATACCAAGGACGGCCTTGCGGACGACAATTCCTACAGCGCGTGCAAAAAACGGGACGACAAAATCGAAGTGGTCATCGTCAGCGAGTCACCCTTTTATCTGAAAAAGGTGTTTGACACCATGGAGAACTGCAATGTTTACACCATGTCCCCCGATAACGTGGCTCTTCTTGCGTACGGCGGTTACGGACTGTACGTGTTCGACTGTGCTGCTCCCTTGGCGTATCCCAAGGACGGTACGGTGTGGTGCTTTAACCCCGGTCTTGCACCCTCCGACATGGTTCTCACCGATAAAAAAGGGGGAGAAGGGAAGCTGACCCTTTCGTCGGGGAACGTAAGCCCCCTTTATCACTCCCTTTCCTCCTCTCTCCTTCTTGAGAGTGCGGCACTGCGGTCCTACAGCAAGATCGTGGCGGGAAAATCCTGGGAATCTCTCCTTTCCTCGGGGGGAGATACGGTTTTGTTTGCGAGAAAAGAGAAAAACGGCACCAAATCTCTGGTGTTCGCCTTCGATCTCCACGAATCCAATCTCCCGCTTCTTGCGGATTTCCCCCTTCTTGTGCAGGAGCTTTTGGCGTATTCCTTCCCCGAGATGCTCTCCGATTCGGATTACGACGTGTCGGAAAGCGTGGAGCTGTCCGTTCTTCCTTTGTCGAACAAGCTCTACGTAAAAACTCCCGACGGGAAGGTGCTGAATCTCAGTACCAAGACGGCATCCGCATCCCTGATTCCCGATGGGGTCGGGGTGTATACCGCCGCGCAGACCCTTTCCACAAAAGATACGAAATACGTGGATTTCTTTGTCCATCTGCCCCTGTCCGAGCTGGTTGGGGAAGGCACCCTCGATCCCCTTTTTGTGAATCTTCCCGCCCTTGACGGGGAAGGCGATGACGGTGCATTGATCGATGACGGTGCATCGATCGAAGAAACCACCGAGGACGGCATGACCCTTGATGATGCCATGACCCTCGATGAAGGAGTAATTCCGCAAGACGGAATAAAAGAAATCCGATTCTGGGTAATCCTTGTTTTGTTCCTTTTGATTCTTACAGAATGGGGGGTATATTATTATGAACAGTTTTAATCTTGTTTTGGAACGGCCCTACCTCCTCCTTCTGCTGATTCCCGCGGCGGCTGTGGTGCTGATTCCGTTCCTCCGACTCCCCGCCCACCGACGGAACACGTGGAAGCGGATCGTCCCCGTGGTGCTCCGCATGACGGTGTGCGTGATTCTTGCCTTCCTCCTTGCGGGGGTAACGGTGATTACGGGGAACGACGCCCAGTCCGTCATGATCCTCATGGACCTTTCCGACAGTACCAAGGGTTCCCATGAACAAATCGTCTCCTACGCCAACGATCTTTTGGCAGAGATGGACGGAAAATGCGGGGTTCTCGCCTTCGGTGGGGATTCCGTCTCCCAAATCGACCTTGAAAGCGGGGAAGGGGACGCAGCCCTCACCGAGGTAATGTCCCACGACACCAACCTTTCCTCCGCCATGGAATACGCCGCCTCCCTCCTTCCCACCACGGGAAACCGACGGATCATTCTGATCACGGACGGTAAGGAAACAAGCGGCGACGGTGCATCGGAAGCCTTCACCCTTGCCACACAGGGGTACCGCATCGATGCCGTGTACATCGACAGCACCGATCTCACCTCCTCCGAAATGCAGATTACCGAAGTGACATTCCCCGAGGACGTTTACGCAGGGGATTCGGTGAATATTACGGTAACCGTGGACAGCAATGCATCCTCCTCCGCCGTTCTTGTGCTTTACGGCACGGAAGGGGAGGCGGCAAGACAGTCCGTTACCGTGGAGGAGGGAAGCAACACCTTCTTCCTCAGCACCGTGGTGGAGCATGCGGGGGTCAACACCTACCGCGTGGAGCTTCAGTCGGGGACGGACACCATCCGCGCCAACAATACGGTGCATTCCTACGTGAAAGCGGCGGGAGAACCCCGTGTTCTCGTCATCGCGGACAATCCCGACGGGGCGGCGAGCCTTTCCGAAATTCTTGATCCCCTTTGCGAGCTTGCGGTCGTCCCTTCTGCCGAGGCACCCGACACCATCGTGGAGCTTTGCAATTATGACGAGGTGATCCTCCTCAACGTCGATGCCCGTGATCTCCCCGACACCTTCGGGGGCATCCTCTCCACCTACGTGTCCTCCTTCGGAAGAAGTGTGCTGACCGTGGGCGGTTCGGGCACCTACATGTACGGCGGAATGAAGGGGACTGCCTATGAGGAAATGCTGCCCGTGGAGCTGGTTCTCACCGAGGATCAGGGGGACGAGGTCACCGCGCTCATGCTGGTCATGGACTGCTCCTCCAGTATCCGACGGAGCCTTCCCTTGGCAAAGCAGGGCGCCATTCAGAGTATTGAAGCCATGTCCGCCCGAAACTACATCGGCGTCATCACCTTCAACAAAGCCGCCACCCTCCGTTCGCCCCTCGTGAAGGCAACCAAGCGGAACAAGGATTCCATCAGCCGCAAAATTTCCGGCTTCCAGACGGGGAACGGAACCAACTATTCCGCAGGTCTCAATATGGCGTACACGGAGCTGAAGAAGAACGACGCGGACGTGAAGCACGTGATCTTCCTCTCCGACGGTGACCCTCAGGACGAGGGATTTGAAACCGTAGTACGCAAGATGAAAAAGGACGGCATCACCGTCTCCACCATCTCGCTGGGCTTTGAATCCCCCATTCTTTCCGAACTGGCAAAGCTGGGCGGCGGTCGGTATTATGAGGTAATGACGGTCAAGGACCTGCCCGATATCATGCTTTCGGAAACGGAGCAGGCAACGGTCAACTCCCTCCTCCTCGGCACCTTTACTCCCGTCATCGGCAGTATGGGAACGCTGACGGAAGGGCTTGAGAACACCACTCTCCCCACCTTGGACGGCTACCTTGGCGTAACCATCAAGGACGGTGCGGAAGCGCTGATCCTTTCCGAAAACGACAATCCCGTTTATGCGGTGTGGCGGCACGGCATCGGTACCGTGGCAAGCTTCATGAGTGACCTTACGGGGGAATGGTCCTCCGCGTGGCTCCGGAGTGACACGGGACGGCTCCTTATCGAGCGGATGCTGACCACCACCCTGTCCGATACCCACAACGAATCCACCATGAAGGCGGCGTTCGGCAAGCAGGGAACCACCACTTCTGTGGTCCTCGAATGCCTTGCCCCCTGCCTTAACGGTTCCGTAACCCTTTCTGTTACCCATCCCGCAGGGGAAACGGTGGAATACACCCTCACCGAGACAGCCACAGGCTATTTCGAAGGGGAGATCGCTACCCCCGCGGCAGGTGTATACGAAATGCAGTTCGTTCAGCTTGACGAAGGGGAAAACACCCTCGACTATCTGGATACCGCCCTTGCCGTGTCCTATTCGGGGGAATACGACGCCTTTGCCGATTCGGGCGAAAGCCTCCTTCAGGCTATGACCGCATACACCGGCGGCACGGTGTCCGAGGAGATCGCCCCCCTCACAAACGTGGAGCTTCCTAAGGTTGCTCACATCAACGATCCCATGATCCCCCTTGCCGTGATCTCGGCGGCGATGCTCCTTTGTGATCTCATCCTCCGCCTCCTCCGTCTGAAGGACGTGAAGGAATTCTGGCACAGAGTGAAGGGACTTGGAACGAAGAAGAGCTGAGCGTTGAGCCTTGGTCGGCGCTTATAAAATGCAGACAGAACGAAAAAAAGGACGGAGAGTTGCGTTGACTCCTCGTCCTTTTTGGTTTTCTCTCCCTTTTTTTGTCGTTTTTTGACCATTTTGACTTGATTTTTTCTTTCTGAGGGTGTACAATAAGGACAGAATTATATAAAGTGCGAATGTTTTGCAATTTTTTCAGGGAAAACACTTGCTCCTTTTCCCACGGCGGAAGGGGAACATGAGAACATAAGAGGACGTTATGGCTGTAAAATTAGCACCGAGCACCCATAAACAAAAGAATATCTTTTATACCATGAGCACCGCGGTACTCCTGTTTGCGGTGCTCCTTACCTTGGTATTATCCTTATATACCGATGCAGAGGAGAAGGCGTATGAGAACCTTCACCTCCAGACCAAGCAGATCAAGGACGATATCATCCTTCAGCTGATCTCCGACCGTGAGAATCTGACCACCATGGCAAGCTTTGCTTCCAAGCTGCACGCCGACGGGGAAGGCTATGACCTGATGTTTGAATCCTTCAAGCCCATCGGGCTTATTGCCAATATCGGCATCCTCACCCCCGACAACACCTTCATTACCAAGGGCGGCTCCCTTGACCTGGACGGGCGCATCTCCTTCGAGGAGGAAGCAAGAAGGGGGGCCTACATCAGCGGCAGGGTGAAAGACCTTACCAACCCCGGCTTTGAGCTGATCCGCAGCGCCGTGCCCATCAAGGTAAACGGCGAAACCGTGGGTGTGCTCTTCGGTGTAATCCGTCTGGATGCCATTCGGGATCGCTACGCAGCCACGGTCTCGGAGCTGAACGCCCAGCTTTTCGTCTACGACAAGCAGACGGGTGACCTGGTCATCGATACCATTCAGGAGGAGCTTGGCAATATCTCCTTCCTCATGGACCGCAAGTACAACGGCGGCACCTCCTACAGCGATCTCATCGAAAACGAAACCGGCTTTCTTTCCTTCCGTTCCGCCCTCCGTGATGAGAATATGCATCTGCATTACTCCACCATCGAAGAGTTCGATTGGATGATCTGCTTTGCGCGGTACGATTCCCAGGTGTTTGCGGAAACCGACGCACTGGCGCACGTTCTCGTCCTTACCTTTATTGCCGTATTCGGCGTGATTGCCGTTTACGTGCTTATTCTGATGACCAACGAGAGACGGCTCAGCACGGTTACCGACTGTGCAGCGGAGATCCGAAAGACCCTCCTTGACGCAGGGGGAAGCAAAGACCCCATCCTCAAAGCCCTCCGACAGGTCTGCCTGTTTGTAAAGGCAAGATACGCGGTTTTCTTCAACACAAACGGGGAAGCGTTCAGCGTAAACTCCCCCGGATACGAGGAAATGCACCTGTCCGATCGGGATCGGAAGTTCTTGGAAGCCGAGCTGATCCGCTATGCATCCGAGATCTACAACCAAGAAGGAAACGCCATTATTTTTGCAAGAATTCGGGCAAACGGTCGGCTGTCCGAGGAGAATCCTGCGCTGTTCAGCTTCATGAAGCAGGT
>JAZQUQ010000102.1:0-18961 GCA_045631365.1 Eubacteriales bacterium
GTGATATGGGTCACGGCGGTGAGACCTCGGAGATTCAGCTCGATCATGCGGAGCTGATCCTCTAATTTGCCTTCGCCCACGTTCCCCCAATATCCGCAGCCGGAGTTGTTGATGAGAAGGGCGATTTCGGGCTTTGCCGCAGCCAATTCGGCTTCCAATGCGGTGTAGCTGGCAGTTTCGGTGAGGTCAAGGGGGATGATGCGGCAGGGGCGGTCGGTCAGCTTTGCCGCTTCTTCCAGCTTGTCCTTTCTCCGTGCGATGAGCCAGTATTCTTCGATTTCGGGAAAATACGCGGGGACGGACTTCAGAAATTCCAGACCCAGTCCGGCAGATGCGCCTGTGATGATTGCAATTTTCATGGTGTTTCTCCCATTCGTTCCGTAATATGATAGGAAAAGTATACCATATTTTTGGGCGAATTGCAAGAGCGTGGGTTATTTCAAACGGTTTTGTCTGTTTTTTTGGAACAGAACGAAAACGCCCGTTGCCGCAAGGAGAGCACCGAAGATTTTTCGGAGCAGCCCCACGGAAATGGCTTTGCGGAGGAGACTGCCGTAAAATGCTCCCGGTAAGGCAACAAGGGCACAGATTGCCACAAGGTGGGCGTTAATTTTTCTCTTTTTCAGAAGGATGAAAGCGGAGGCCAAGGAGGCTGCGATGTAGAAAAACAGGTTCAGCGCCTGTGCATCCCCCTGTGCCATCCCGCGGACTAAGGTGAGGTACACCACAAGAAGCCCCCCGCCCCCCATTCCGCAGCCGTATAGGATTCCGAGGAGGAGAAAAACGGCAAGATCGATGAGTGTGTTCATGGCGGCGCTCCGTTCGTTATTTTAAGATGAGATTGATCCCCGAGTAGATGACGAGAACGGCGAAGATTTTCTTCAACAGCCCGATTTTTACCTTCTGCTGAACAAAGGCACCGAGAATTCCCCCAGCCGCCGCCGTGAGGAGGGTAACAAGGAAAGTGGCAAGGGATGCGGTTTGGGGCATCGGGTAGGTGAGAAGAGAAAAAGCGGACAGGGGGATCACGCAGGACATGGAGAATGCGAAGGAATCTTTTGAAATCTCTCCGTTATAAAGGCGGGAGAGGAGGAGAAACAAAATCCCCGCCCCCGTTCCGGTAAGGCCGTTCAAAAAGCCCGCACCCGTGCTTCCGATGAGGCAAAGGGCGAGAAAGAACCACGTTTTCAGGGTAATGTTTAATTTCATACTATATATTAAAGAAATATTCCCGAGAATATTCTCATTCATCCCTTGTAATTTTACATTATAAATGGTACAATATACAATGGCATGGTATCCTTTGATGGATTGTGCCAATAGTATGCCCCTCGGAAACGGTTTTATTCCGCAGAGTCTATGACTGTGCGGATCGAAGATAAAAGAAAGGATTGCAAATGGCAGAAAAAAAGAAAAAATCGACTTCTACTGCGGTGACCCCTGCGAAGGATCCCCCTGCCAAAAAGGGTGGAAAGGGAAAGAACTCCTCGGAAGGCTCCTCCCGCAGCGCGAAATCGGATCAAGTAAAAATCGGTGAGCGTGATTCCGGTATGGCATCCCAGCTTGCTCCGTATGCAATCGTCGTTTTGGCTGTGATTCTCTCCATCTGTCTGATCGCGGGCGACAGCGCAGGCGTGGTGGGCGGCGGAATCCGCAATATTCTGACGGGGATTGCGGGCGGTGCGGCGTTCCTCCTTCCCGTGTTCCTGATTGCAGAGACCATCATGTGGAAGAACGACAAAATCTACGGTGTGATCCGCGGGAAAATGACTTGCTATGCGGTGGTGTTCCTGATGATTACGGCCCTGTTCCACGTGTTCGGCAAGGGTGCGGACGGATTCGGAATCGTTGCGCATTATAAAAACGGAAGCGCGCTTGTGGGCGGCGGTGTTCTTGGAGGTCTGATCGGAAATCTCCTGGTGAAGGGGTTCGGAAAGGTTTGTGCCGTGATTATTGCCCTTTCCGTTTCCGCACTCCTCGGAATGTATATCTTTGGTATTACACCGAGAGGACTTTGGATTACGCTGCGCTATAAGCTGAAGATGGCGCAGGAAAAGCGTCAGGCGAAACGGGCAGAGCGTACCGCTTATGAGCAGGATTACATTGCAAAGAGAAATCGGATGCGGGAAGAAGAGTATGCCGCTTATCTGAAGGCGAAAAAGCAGGAAGAACGAGAAGCCAAGGAGAGAGCCAAGGCAGAGCGTGCCGCAGAGCTTGCCATGAAAAAAGCGGAAGCCGAGCAGAACGCCGCGAATAGGACGGAGGTTGGCGTCAATGAAGCCTCATCCGTTTACAAGGTTCGTCGGAGAAAGGTGGAAAAGGCCGAGTTTGTTAACGACTACGTGGATGAAGCGGATGAAATTATCCCCATTCACCCCGATGAGCTTGAAAAATGCGAGGAAGAGCTTGCGGCAGAGCTGTCAAAAGAGGATTCTCCTGCAGACGAGTCTGCCGTGGACGAGAGACTGTTTGATGAGGTGATGCGCCGCACGCAGGAACGTCTTCATAAGAACCGCATGACCAATGATCTGCAGCCCGAAGGAAACGGGGATGAAGCGCTTCCCATGAGCGAAGAACCCATCATTCTTCCTCCCCCCGCCGAAGTACCTTCTGTGGAGGAATATACGGGGGAAGAGCTGGCAGAGCTTCAGAAAAACAGAGAAGGATATGAAATGCCTTTCGGAGACGAAACCGCGGATTTCTACAAGGATGAAACCGTGGAGGCGTTGAAGAAGGCAGACGAATACAGCTATCTCACCGATTATATTGACAGTATTGCAGAGGGAGCTGCGGAAAAGAAGGCTGCCGTTGAAGAGAATTTGGCGGAAGAACTGTTCGCTGAGGATTTTGACCTGGAGGAAACGGATACCGTCAAGCTGGCACAGGCCATGGGGGATTCCGATGAGGTTGACCTTGCGGGGTTGTTTGTGAATCCCGGGGATGCGGAGCTTCTTGACAAGCTGTCCGCTGCGTATATCCGAACCCCTGCGGAGCCTACATCCTTTGCCCTTGCCATCGAACGGTCCGATGTGGGAACGGTTTCCGAGGAAACGGAGTCTCCCGCGGCAGAAGTGAAGAAGCCGCCTGAGTATGTGTTCCCTCCCATCGATCTTCTGACGGAGGATACGGATAAACCCAGCGAAAATATCCGAGAAGAACTGCAGGAAAACGCCATCAAGCTGGTGGAAACCCTCAAGTGCTTCAACGTAAAGACCAAGATTGAGGATATCTCCCGCGGTCCTACCATTACACGATACGAGCTTCAGCCGGAGCCGGGTACCAAGGTGCGTTCCATTACCAATCTAGTGGACGATATTGCTTTGAATCTTGCCACGACCGGTGTCAGAATCGAGGCCCCCATCCCCGGAAAGGCGGCGGTGGGTATTGAAGTTCCCAACAAAAAACAGTTTACCGTTCATCTCCGTACCCTCATCGAAATGGAGGCGTTCCAGACCGCAAAGAGCCGTCTGACCGTGTGCCTCGGTGAGAACGTGGCGGGGGAAGCGGTGTATTTCGATATTGCCAAAATGCCTCACCTGCTCATTGCGGGTGCTACCGGTATGGGTAAATCCGTCTGCATCAACAGCTTGATCACCAGTATCCTTTATAAGGCGAAGCCCGATGAAGTGAAGCTGATTCTCATTGACCCCAAAAAGGTAGAATTGAGCATTTACAACGGAATTCCCCACCTGATCGTTCCCGTGGTCAGCGAGCCGAAGAAGGCGGCGGGTTCTCTTTCCTGGGCGGTGAACGAAATGGAACGCCGCTTCGGACTGATTGAGGCGGTGGGCGTTCGTGACATCAAGATGTTCAACGAGGTCACCAAAAACGACCCCGATTATGAATTCATGCCGCAGATCGTTATCATTATCGACGAGCTTGCCGATTTGATGATGACGGCTCCCGACGACGTGGAATCCTCCATCTGCCGTTTGGCACAGAAAGCGAGAGCGGCGGGTATGCATCTGATCATCGGTACTCAGCGTCCTTCCGTTGACGTTATCACCGGTCTCATCAAGGCGAATATTCCCTCAAGAATTGCGTTTACCGTATCGTCTCAGGTGGACTCCCGTACCATTATTGACAAGGCGGGTGCGGAAAACCTCATCGGTCGAGGGGATATGCTCTTCAATCCCGTGGGTGCACAGAAGCCCATGCGTGTTCAGGGTGCGTTCGTATCCGAAACCGATGTGGAAGAGGTTGTTACTTACGTGAAGAATATGAACGCGGGCAATGAGTCCTACTCCAATGAGGTTCTTGCTCAGATCGAGCAGGAAGCGGCTCGGTGCGGAATGGGCAAAAAGGGAGCACAGGCTGCCTCGGGCGGTGAAATGGAGAACGGTGAAGAGGAAGACCCCATGCTTCGCTCTGCCATTGAACTGGCGGTGGAAAGCGGAAAAATTTCGACCTCCCTCATTCAGAGAAGATTGTCCCTCGGTTACGGCCGTGCGGCAAAACTCATTGACCGTATGGAGCAGCTCGGCTATGTCAGCGCTCCCGACGGCTCCAAGCCCCGTGAGGTTCTGATCACCAAGCAGGAATTCATGGAAATGGTATTGAAAGACGAAGCATAACGGCGTGGGGGATACGATATGGGGAACCCTTTTTGAGAAAAGGTTTCCCCATACCCCTCCCAAAAACTTTTCGACTATGACAAAATACGGTGATGTTTGAATTTTAAATCCAAATAAGGGGGAGGTTTCCCCTCAAGGAGTAAATATGGGTAAGTTGATTGTGCTGGAAGGATTGGACGGTTCCGGAAAGGGGACGCAGACAGATCTTTTGATCGATTCTCTTCGCAAAAACGGAAAAAAGGTAAAGAAAATTGATTTTCCCGATTACGGGAGCGACGGTGCGGCTCTGGTGGAGCTGTATCTGAAGGGGGGCCTTGGCGGTTCGCCTTTTGACACCAATGCTTATGCGGCATCCATGTTCTATGCGGCGGACCGATACGTCAGCTTCCGTCGTGAGTGGAGTGCGGATTATGCAGACCCCGACACCGTGATCGTGGCAAACCGATACACCACGGCAAATGCGTACCACCAGCTGTCAAAATTAGAGAAGGCGGAGTATTCCGCGTTTCTCGATTGGCTGTGGGATTTTGAATACGGAAAACTGGGTCTTCCTTCTCCCGACCTTGTGCTTCTTTTGGATATGCCTGCCTCTCTTTCCGAAAAAATGGTGGAAAAGAGGGGGGCAGACAAGGATATCCATGAGCTGGACACAGGATATCTGGAACGGTGCAGAGAGGCTGCGCTGTACGTTGCTGACGTCTGCGGCTGGACGGTGATTTCCTGCGGTGAGGAGAACGCGGACGTTCCATACCCCAGAGAAAAGATCCTCTCCGAGGTGGTTGCGGCGGCAGAACGGGTGATTTCCCTTGGGGAATGATTCCTCAGAAACGGAAAAAATAAGGAATGTTTATGGATTGTTAACCGCTTTTTCGGGGAATAATGCTATAATTAAAGAAAGAGACTTGCAGGATCATTTTTGGTATAGTTTGAGGTATTGTTATGATATATGAATTCTTGGCAAACGGCTTTGAAGAGGTGGAGGCGCTTTGCCCCCTGGATCTTTTGAGAAGAAGCGGAGCCGAAGTTGTAACCGTATGCGTTTCTGCGGACGGCAAGGCTCTTTCCGTGACCGGTGCTCACGGGATCACGGTGGAAGCGGATCTTTCCGCGGAACAGGCGGCGGAGATGCTGCGTACTCGGGATGACCTTGAGATGATTCTCCTCCCCGGCGGTATGCCCGGCACAAAGAATTTGGATGCAAGCGAATTGGTGCATGATTTCATCACCGCAGCGGAAGAGAAGGGCGCAATCCTTTCTGCTATCTGTGCGGCACCCATGATTTTCGGCAAAAGAGGACTTCTTGCAGGCAGAAAAGCCACCTGCTACCCCGGTTTTGAGGGATATCTGACCGGTGCATCGGTGGGCGGCAGAGTTGCGGCAGACGGAAATTATATCACAGCCTGCGGTGTGGGTGCTGCCCTTGAGTTCGGCTTGACTTTGGTAGAGGCTCTTTACGGAAAGGAAGCCGCAGATGCGGTGGGCAAAGCGGTTCTTGCGTAAGTGTTGACATTGAGTGAAGGACATTCCCGTGATCGGGGGAGTCCCTCGGAAAGGACATAGTGTTATGATAAAAAAACAAAAAGACGATATGAGAGATGAATACAAGCAGCGGCGTTTGGAGATGTCCATGGAGGAGCGTCAGGCGAGAGACGAGGCCATCTGCCGTGCGGCGGAGAGTTTGGTCAGCTTCCGTTATGCGGAGTTTGTTCTGATGTATGCCGCAACCCAAGGGGAGATTGACGTGACACCCATTGCCGAGGAAGCACTCCGCAGAGGGAAGACTGTCCTGTTCCCCCGCTGTGACAAGAAAACTCATACCATGCAGTACCACTCCGTAAAGTCTTTGGATGAGTTGGTGGTGGATTCCTATGGGATTTTGGAACCTCCTGCGGAAAATCCCGTATACGATGTGGAAAATCAGAAGGGAAGTGCGGTTTGCCTCGTTCCCGGACTGGTTTACGATAAGGCAGGCTACCGTCTCGGATACGGAAAGGGGTTCTATGACCGTTATCTTTCCGCGTTTTCCGGCTGCACCATCGGTGTGGTTTACTCGGATTACATTCTGAACGAGGTTCCGAGAGGCAGATTCGACGTTTCCGTAGACATTCTTTTGACGGAAAAGGGTGTAAAGGTAACAAAGGACGCCAAAAAATCCCGTTCGGGAAAATTTTGATGGCCGCATATGAAGAATAAGGCGGCAATTGTTACCCCTGTTCTGCTGATTGCAGTCTATTTGTTCTTGGCAGCCGTGCAATTGATTCCTGCCGATGTGTTGGGCTTGGACGAGAATCCCTATTTTGCGGTTGTCATCCTCCAGCTTTTGATTTACGTGGTTCCCGCCATGTTTTACTGCAGAATAAAGAACAGGAGCTTTCTCTCCCGTCTCCGAATCCGACTTCCGAGACCGGGACATATTCTGCTTCTTGTATACGCCGCTGTCATTCTGATCTGCGGAAACGCCCTCATCAGTATGGGGATGTACTACAAGATGCCGGAACGGTTCTTGGAATCCTCTGCTATGCAGAACGCGTCCTTTGCCATGAACAGCGGTGTGTTTGAAGGCTTGTACGTTGCCATCGCTTTTGCGGTGCTCCCCGCTTTGACGGAAGAACTGGTGTTCCGTGGAATCGTGGTGGGCGAGTACGAAAATTACGGTCCCGGATTTGCCGTAGTGCTGTCCGCGCTGACCTTTGCCATGTCCCATTTCGATTTCGCAAGACTTCCCGTTTATCTTTTCAGCGGTGTGGTGCTGGCACTGGTGCTTTACGCCACCCGTTCTCTTGCGGCATCGGTACTGGTGCATTCCTTAAACAATCTTAGCGTTCTGTTTTTGGAAAAATACATTATCCATATTGCAGACAAGCAGAACGTCAGTATGCTTCTGTTTGCGATTATTCTGGGGCTTCTCCTCCTCCTTTCCATCCTTCTTTTCTGCGGTGAGGCAGGGGGGATTTACAAGGGCTATGCCATGGAGGCGCTGTCCGTTGAATATGGGAAGGAGAGCGGCAGCGGATTTCTTCCGAGAGCCGCAGAAGTGATGCTCTCTCCCACGTTTTTAATACTTGTGGTGATCTTTATTACGGTTACGGTATCGAGATAAAACCACATTCTTTTACCGAAAGGGGTGTTTGTTACGGAACAAAACAAGATTCCTTCCATTCCCGATGATATGGATCAAACGAGGGTTATCCCCACACAGATAAAACCGACCCAACCGAAGCCTGTGGTGCAGCAGACCTCTGCACAGAATCCGAACGCGGCACGACCCGTGCAGACGCGGTCTGCGGCGAGACCTGTGGCACAGCAGAATACTACGCAGAACTCGAACGCGGCGAGACCCGTGCAGCCGAGACCTGTGGCACAGCAGCCTGCACAGAATCCGAACGTGGCACGACCCGTGCAGACACAGTCCGCGGCAAGACCTATGGTGCAGCGGCCTGTACAGCAGAATCCTGCACAGAATCCGAACGTGGCACGACCCGTGCAGACACAGTCTGCGGCAAGACCTATGGTGCAGCGGCCTGCACAGCAGAATCCTGCACAGAATCCGAACGTGGCACGACCCGTGCAGACACAGTCTGCAGCACAGCCTGCGGCGAGACCTGTGGCACAGCAGCCTCATAAGGCGGATCCCATGAATGCCGAGACCACAGAAGTACGGTACCGTGAGCATATTTCCGCTCAAAAGGCGGCGGTCAGCAGAAAGGCGGCTGAAAAATCCGCAAAAAACAAAGAAACCAAAAAAGAACGAGCTGCCGACGGAGAGGGCATCAACACGGTCATCAGCTTGCTGAAAGCCATCGTTTACATCGTGTTTGTCATTACCGTTTCCGTCTTTGCTTCGATTTTTATTATCCTTGTGGGAAACGACGTGTTCGCCTTCGTGAAGAACGATGAGGTGAGGGAGGTCGTCATTCCCGAGTACGCTACGCTGGATGATATTGCCACCATTCTCCATGAGAATGAGGTTATTTCCTATCCGAAGATTTTCAAGCTCTACGCCGTTGCAAGGAGTGACAAGCGGGAATACGTGGCGGGAACGTACAGCATTTCTCCCATGTACAATTACGATGAACTGCTGTCTGCTTTCAAAAAGAAGGAGGCGACGGGCGTTCAGGATATTATGATCCCCGAAGGCTACACCACCGATGAGATTATCGATCTCTTCGTCTCCAAGGGCATCGGTACCAGAGAAGGATTTGTTGACGTTATCAACAATTACGAGTTTGAATTCTGGTTTATTGACGAGCTGGGAGACGATTGGGCAGAGGACGGCAGAATTTACCGTCTTGACGGTTATCTCTTCCCAGACACCTACCAGTTCTACAACAGCTCCAGCGAGGTAACCGTAATCCGAAAGCTGCTGAATCGTTTCAATCAGATTTTTGGTAAGGACTCCCGTGAGCAGTGTGCGGCGATGGGCTATACCGTGGATGAAATGTTGACCCTTGCTTCCATCATCGAAAAAGAAGCGGGCTCGTCGGCGGAATTCTTCTACGTTTCGTCCGTATTCCACAACCGACTGAACAAACCGTGGGAATATCCCAAGCTGGAAAGTGACGCAACCATCGTTTACGTGATCCAGCACGAGACGGGAGAACGCCCCAACTTGACAGGCAGCGATTTGCTGTATGATACCCCCTACAACACCTACACCAACAACGGGCTGCCCCCGGGACCCATTGCCAATCCCAGTGCCAGTGCCATTCTTGCGGCATTGATGCCTCTGGAGACCAACTACCATTTCTTCGTTTCCGACGGAGGAATCACCTATTTCAGTGAAACCAAGTGGGAACACGATCAGAAGGTTGCAGAGATCAAACAGAGACAACAGGCGGCAGGAAATTAATCGGTTGGTTATGCTCAAACAAAACAGGATATAGTATACACGGCGTTTGTGCATACTATATCCTGTTGCTTTTGGCTGTTCTTGTTTGATGGATAATTTTATTTGCCTCCGCCCCGCCCAGCAGGATGATCATGCAGAAATAAAGCCACAGCATGATGAGACAGATGGCGGTCAGCCCTCCGTAGAGGGAAAATGCTCTCGGAAAATGGGTGATATACAGGGAGTAAAGGACGGAGAAAACGTTCCATCCGGCGGCGGCAAGAATGGCTCCCGGCAGATGAAAGAAGAATTTTCGTGGAAACCCTTCGCTCCGTCTCCCGATGACGTAGTACATGGTATTGAACACAAGGGAGATGAGGGTAATAAAAATGGGGCTCTTGAACGGAAGGAGCAGATTCAGAAAATCGGAGGCGATGAGGGATTTTTCCGAAAGAATTTCGAAAAGGAAGTCTCCGAAGAGAAGAAGAATTACGGCGGTCAGGATCATGACCATAAAGCAGAGCGTATAGAGCAGGGAAGAAAGCTTTCCGCGGAAGAAGCTCCGTTTGCCCGAAACGCCGTAAACGGTCTGCAGCCCGTTTCGGACAGCACCGATTCCCTTGGACGCCGACCAAAGGGTTGTGAGGGCGGAGATGGAGACGAGAGAGATGGTGGGGATATCACGCAGCTCGTGAATCAGCTCGGCGAAGGCGTTGAGGACGGCAGACGGGATCAACCCCTGCAGGGACTCGGTGAGAGCAACAGGGTCTGTGGGCTTCACGATGCTGATGACTGCGATCAGAAGGGACAAAAAAGGGACCGCGGAGATGATCACAAAAAAGGATGCCTGGGCGGCATAAACGGTGATTTTGTCTTCGTAAAAGAGGTCGGTAAGCTGTCTGATTTCCGTAATCAGCGTCTTCAGACGGATGATGCGGGACTTTTTCAAATGGGGATCACTTCCTTTAACAGTTGGATAGGATTCCTTTCTATTATAGTTCACTTTTTTGAAAAATAACACTTTTACATTCGGTAAAAATGGATTTGGAGGATTCGTATGTCGGACAACGGCAAATTTTTGATCGGCTGCCATCTGTCCTTGGAGGGCGGATATCGCAGCATGGGGGAGAGAATTCTTGGGGCGGGTGGAAATACGTTCCAGTTCTTTACCAAAAATCCCAAAGGGAGGGTTCCCGTGAAAACGCCGGAGCCGGAGGACGTGGAGGCGCTTTGTGAGATCATACGGGAGAACGGAATGCGTCCTCCGCTGGCTCACGCACCCTATACATACAATCCCTGTTCCAAGGATGAAGGGGTTCGGAATTACAGCCGAGACTCCATGCGGAAGGAGCTGGAATTCCTTGAGAATATCGAGGGATCGCTCTATAATTTTCACCCCGGATGTCACGTGGGGCAGGGGGTGGAGCAAGGGATTGCCTACATTGCAGAGATGCTCAACGGGATTCTGTGGCGTGAAATGAAGACCACAGTTCTTCTTGAGACCATGGCGGGAAAGGGAACGGAGCTTGGCAGAAATTTTGAGGAATTGCGGACGATCATCGACTGCATTGATCCCGGGGTTCGGGATAAGGTGGGGGTTTGTTTTGATACCTGCCACGTACACGACGGCGGATATCCCCTTGCGGCAGATCCCGACGGGGTTCTCAGAGAATTCGACCGTGTGATCGGCATCGATCGGCTTCGTGCAGTTCATCTGAACGACAGCAAAAATCCCGTAGGCTCCGTCAAGGACAGGCATGAGAAGATCGGGGAAGGGTTCCTCGGCATCGATGCCATTACTGCTATCATCAACCACCCCATGCTGCGGGATGTGCCTTTTTATCTGGAAACGCCCAACGAGCTCCCCGGATATGCGGAGGAAATCGCTCTCCTCAAGTCCCTCCGTCTAGAATAAGGAAGGAAATGTACCATATGAATCGTGATGAAATAAAGGGAATCTGCGATGCCGCCATGCTTCGTTTTGATTCTGCCGTTCTTGAAAGTCTTGACGTGATCGGGAAGATGATGGAGGAAGTTGTAAACTCCAATTTATGCGTTCCCCGTGAGGGGAGAGTTCCCGAGGGGGAATGCGTCCTCCGTTCGGACGAGGTGAAGCAGGAGTACGGCAGAGACGAGATGCTCTGCGGTGCGGTGCGGCGAAAGGGTCAATTTGTGGTTGTTCCTGCTGTAATCAAATCCGAAAGTGAAAAATCCAAACAAACGATATAATAAGGTAGAATTCATGAAGAAACATACGCTGAATCAAGGGGAACTGACTGCCTTGTCGCTCTGTCAGCTTTCCTCTGCCCTCTGTTTAAGGGAGATTTCCGCCGCGGAGGTGACGGAGGCATTTCTTTCCCGTATTCGAGAGAGAGACGGGGAGATCAACGCCTATATTACGGTGACGGAAGGGTTGGCAATGGAGAACGCCGCACGGGCAGATTTGCTTCTTTCCCGTGGAGAGGGAGGTCCTCTCTGCGGAATTCCGTGCTCCGTCAAGGATAACATTGCGGTGAAGGGATATCCCACCACCTGTGCCTCTCGGATGCTGAAGGATTTTGTCCCTCCCTACAGCGCGACGGTCTGCGAAAAACTGTGGGAGAACGGTGCTGTGGTGCTGGGGAAAACCAATATGGACGAGTTTGCCATGGGATCTTCCTCGGAAAGCTCCTTGTTCGGAGCGGTGCGGAATCCTCTTGAGCCCACCCGATCGGCGGGAGGCTCTTCGGGAGGTGCGGCGGCGTCCGTGGCTTCGGGAGAGGCAGCGTTTGCCCTTGGTACCGATACGGGAGGAAGTGCCCGACAGCCGGCATCCTTTACGGGGCTGGTTGCCATGAAGCCCACGTACGGTCTTGTGTCCCGATACGGTATGGTGGAGCTTTCATCTTCCTTGGAGCAGATTTGCCCCATCACGCGGACCGTGGCGGACAATGCATTGGTTCTTTCTGCCATCTGCGGAAAGGACGGACGGGATATGACCACCCTTGCGGACACCTATGAAAAGGATTTTCTCTCCTCCAAGGCGGACGTTTCTAAGCTGAAGGTGGGGGTTTTTGCCGATTTTGGACGGTTCTGCGATTCTGCGGTGGAAAAGAGCGTCCTTCGGGCTGCTGACAAGCTCCGTTTGCTTGGTGCGGCGGTGGATGAGGTGACCATGCCTTCCCCCGACCTTGCAAGGGATATCTACGTGATTACCATGGCAGCGGAGGCGTCATCCAATCTTGCCCGCTACGACGGAATCCGATACGGTCATTCTGCGGAGGACGTGACCGCATCCAGAAGCGACGGCTTCGGGGAAGAAGTGCGCCGCAGAATTATCACAGGATCCTATGCCCTTTCCTCCACCTATAAGGGGGATTATTATCGCAGGGTAAAAGAAGCACAGGCAGAGCTTTGCCGCATGGTGGAGGAAATCTTCCTTACGTATGATGTGATCCTTATGCCTACTGTGGGAAGTGCTGCGTTCCCTCTTGGATCTTTCGACGATTCTCCCACGGGTCTTTACAACAGCGACCGTTTTACCGTGATGGCAAACCTGACGGGGAATCCTGCCATTACCGTTCCTTGCGGCGGCGACAAGGGTCTCCCCGTTGGGCTGACATTGATGGGACGGAAGAGGGCGGAGATGACCTTGTATGGTGCTGCATCCGTTTTGGAGGAATTGCTGAAGGACGAGGTGGCAAAGGAGGTTGTGCGATATGATTGAAGGATTTGAAGCGGTCATCGGCCTGGAGGTGCATGCGGAGCTGAAGACGGAGAGCAAGGTGTTCTGCAGCTGTTCCGCCGCCTTTGGGGGAGAACCCAATACCCAATGCTGTCCCGTGTGTATGGGCATGCCCGGTGCGCTCCCCATGCTGAACGAAAAAGCGGTGGAGCTGGCGGTGATGGCAGGGCTGGCGTTCGGATGTGGGATTGCCCCTGTGGCTTGGTTTGACCGTAAGAATTATTTTTATCCCGATCTGCCGAAGGGGTATCAGATCACTCAGGCGGAATCTCCCTTCTGCGTGGGTGGAGAAGTGTCCCTTTCGGGATTGGGATACGAGAAAAAGGTGCGCCTCCGTCAGATTCATTTAGAGGAGGACGCGGGGAAGCTGATCCACACCGAGGAGGGTACGCTCATCGATTTCAACCGATGCGGTGTCCCTCTGATCGAGATTGTCAGCGAGCCCGATATTACCTCGGCAGAGGAAGCCAAGGCGTATCTCAACGCCCTCAGACGGGTTCTTCTGTTCATGGGAATTTCGGATTGTAAAATGAACGAAGGTTCCCTGCGGTGTGATGTGAATGTGTCCGTTCACCGTCGTGGAGAGGAACACGGCGTGCGCTGTGAAGTGAAAAATCTCAACTCGGTTTCCTTTGTGGGGAAGGCGGTGGATTGTGAAATCAAGCGGCAGATCGGGGTGATCACCCGAGGGGGAACGGTGGAAAAAGAAACCCGACGATTCAACGAATCCACGGGGGAAACGGAGTCCATGCGGCGAAAGGAAAGTGCGGTGGATTACCGCTATTTCACCGAGCCGAATATCCCTCCCGTCCGCCTTTCCGCGGAGGATGTGGAAGGGATTAAAAGCCGGATGCCGATCATGGCGGATGCGGCACAGCGAAAATTGGAGGAGACCTTTGGTCTATCCGCGGGAACGGCAGAGCTGATTACGCAGACGCCGAACATGTACCGCTATTATCTTCGTGCGGCGGAATGCACCAAGTATCCCGTCCTTGCTGCCAACCTGTTTGTGGGGGAAGTGCTGACCGTGTGCGGAGAGGATCCGGAGGACGTTTTGTCGGCGGAGTATCTGGCTTCCGCTGCCGAGCTGTTCGGGGACGGAAGGGTAACCAGCAACGTTGCCAAGCAGCTCATCAGCCTGTCTCGGGAAACGGGGAAGGATCCGTCTCTTCTTGCGGAGGAGAACGACCTTTGCTGTATCCGCGACAGAGACCGTCTTACCGATCTTCTCAGAGAGAGTGTGGAGGCGTGCCCCAAGGCTTTGGAGGATTACAAAAAAGGAAAGACGACGGCAAAAAAGACCTTCCTCGGATACGTGATGCGTGCCACCAAGGGGAGGGCAGATGCTCTTCTCTGCGAAGAATTGCTGGATGCGATTCTGGATGAGTAACCGAATTTCATAAAAACGCTTTGTTCGAAAAAAACAAGGCGTCTTTTTGTGTTTTTAGGCAACCGATTCAAAGGGACATGATGTAAAAATAAACCACCTTGTAATTTGAATAAAGCATGAACTTGGTAGAATTGTGCAACATTTGCGGTTTTGGTATTTTGTGTAAAAAAGAAGAAGATTTCCGTTGGAAATTGAAAAATATCTGTTGACATTGCCATTTAAGTCAAGTGTCTAAAAACACAGCTGTCAAAAATGCAAATAATAACCATTTATGTTAATATTTGTAAAAAATAAAGCTGGAAAATATTGGAAAATAAGGGAAAATGGTCGAAAAACTGAAATATTTTATACTTTTGTGTAAGTTATTTTCGGCAAAGGTATTGATATTTTAAATGAAGTATATTATAATAAATATGTATAAGAATCCAAGCAATCTGTATAAAGTGAACAATGGTTTGAGATTGGGAGATCAGATGTTCTGTTCTTGCCGAAATCAGTATTTTGAAACAGGAACGGAGCAGGTCTGACGATGGAATTTAAGCATATTTCGATTATGGCAGAGGAGTGCATGAAAGCACTTTCACCCGAACGGGGCGGCGTTTACGTGGACTGTACTGCGGGCGGCGGCGGTCACTCTTTTGAGATTGCCAAGCGTTTGCCGGCGGGCTCCAAGATCATCAGCCTTGACCGCGACGACGACGCCATCGCTGCCTGTACTGCCAGACTTTCCGACTACAGCGACAAGAGTATCGTGGTAAAATCCAACTTCAGCGGGATCGGGTCCGTTCTCGATATGCTGGGGATTGACGGAATCGACGGTGTCATGTGGGACCTTGGTGTGTCCTCCTATCAGCTGGATGAGGCGGAGCGCGGGTTCTCTTACATGGCAGATGCTCCTTTGGATATGCGTATGGATCGTTCGGGCGGCATGACGGCGGCGGATGTGGTCAACACCTATTCCGAGGAAGCCTTGAAGAAAATTCTGTGGGACTACGGCGAGGAGAAATTCTCGGGAAAGATTGCCCACAACATCGTCACCTATCGGGAAAACAAGCCCATTGAGACCACCTCGGAGCTGGCGGAGATCATCGCCGGATCCATTCCCAAGGCGAAGAGAATGAAGGAGTCCCAGCATCCTGCGAAGCGCTCCTTTCAGGCGATCCGCATTGAGGTGAACGGGGAGCTTGCCGAGATCGAGCCTTCTCTGACGGAAGCGTGCAGACGGCTGAAGCCCGGCGGGCGTATGGCTGTGATCACGTTCCATTCTCTGGAAGACCGAATCGTGAAGGAAACCTTCCGAAAGTTGTCGAAGGGGTGCGATTGTCCCCCCGAATTCCCCATTTGTGTCTGCGGAAAAACACCGGACGTCCGTCTGCTGGGAAACGAAACCCCGTCGGCAGAAGAGATTGAGGTGAACCCCAGAGCAAGAAGCGCCAGATTGAGATCGGCGGAAAAACTTTGATTGCACAGTATTTTTGACAGAGCAGAAAAAACGGTGAACCCGTTGGACATAAAAATTTGACGAAGGGAGGCTCAGACGTGGATCGAATGAGAGCAAAGCACAGCGGCGACAGACTTGCCGAAAAACTGAAGAATGATTACCGATACCGCGGTCTGGGTGCGGTTTCTTCCTTCGGGCAGAACGACGGTCGTCAGGTCAGGGGACGGAAGCGTCTCCGTTTCCGCCGCGGTGAGGAGGATAGCCACGAGATAAAGGTGGACAGAAAGCGGATTTCCCCGGGATTTCTGCTGATCCTCTCCTTCTGTACGGTGATGATCATGATGGTCATTCTGTCGTTCTCGCAGATTTACCAGACGGCACGGGATATCTCCAAGCTTGAGAAACAGGCAGAGGCTCTTCAGGAGACCATTGAGGAGCTGGAGCTGAAGCTGGATGAAAAGAACGACATCCGACTGGTGGAACAGATGGCAACCGCAGGGCTTGGCATGGTCAAGGAAGATTCCCTGCAGCGGAAGTATATTTCCCTCTCGGACGGAGAACGAATTGACTTGATTGAAGCGGACGAGGATGGAGCGGAACAGGGCGGAAGTGCCATGCTGTCTTCCATTTTTGCGGTATTCGGCGATTTGCTTGAGTATTTCAAGTGATTTTCGATGGTTTACGGATAATATATTTGAGAATAGGACTGTTTGCGGCAGCTTTGCCTGAAGGCAGTCCATTCATTTTCCGCATAGAACGTGTTTGCGGAACATATAATCCTGTGACGGTCTGTCGGATGTGACGCGGCGGACGGTACAGGGTGTTTCAGAACTATGGAGAAGGTCTTTTTCGGGAAGGAACAGGTCAGAACGGTGGAAAAACGACTGAATCGAATCGATAAAAAAACGACCAAACGGCTGTTTTACGTGTTTGGTTTTTTCTTGGCAATTGCCACGGTGGTTGTGGCGTATCTTGCGAACTATCAGCTGAAGATGCATGAATACTATCAGTCCATCGTGCTGAATCAGCTTACCATACAGACCGAGGTCAATCCGGAGAGAGGCAAGATTCTGGATACCAACGGGAATATTCTTGCCACCAACATTACGGTGTACAACGTCATCATTTCTCCCCAGCATATCATCGATGCCATGGAGGAGGACGGGGAGGCAAACAGCGATGCGGATCCCGACAATGACGTACGGTATGAGTTTTCCGACCCCGAGTACGGTCTTTCTTATTCGGGTACCCGTCAGAATGAGCTGATCGCCAAGGTGCTTTCCGCTTATCTTGACGTGGATTACGATAAGATTATAGAAAAAGCCGCCAAAACCGGCAGACGGTATGAAGTCATCAAAAACAATGTGGATGACGAGACGGCACAGCGGATCAAGGATTTTATTGCTCAGTTCAAGCTGAAGGATCAGATTTACTTTATTGCGGGTGCCAAGCGGTATTACCCGAAGAGCGACCTTGCAAGCCACGTGATCGGATTTACCAACAGCGACGGCGAGGGAATCTACGGTCTTGAGAAGTACTATAACAACGTTCTCGAGGGTACAAGCGGCAGATACATTCTTGCTCAGGATGCACGGAACAACGATATGCCCTTTGAATACGAGCGGTACATCGAGGCCTCCAACGGATATAACATTGTTACGACCATCGATATGTACATCCAGTATGAACTGGAAAATCAGCTTGAGAAAACCTTTATCGAATCGGGGGCGACCAACCGTGTTTCGGGAATCGTCATCGATGTGAACACGGGCGGGATCCTTGGGATGGCTACATACCCGTCCTTCGACTTGAATTCCCCTTATGTGCTTGACGAGTTCTCTGCCGCAAAGCTGCAGGGGATGGATGAGAGCAGCAAGGAGTACAATGAGCTGTACTGGGAGCTGCTTTACACCATGTGGAATAACAAGGCCATTACGGAGACCTATGAGCCCGGTTCCACCTTCAAAATTATGACTACGGCTATGGCGTTTGAGGAAGGCGTGGTAACCCCCACAAGTCCCTTCTACTGCGGCGGTTCCTACGTGATCGACGGCTGGTCAAAGCCCATCAACTGCCATTATCACGCAGGACATGGAAACGTGACCTTTACCGTGGGACTTCAGCAGTCCTGCAACCCCGTGCTGATGCAGATCGCAGAGCGGGTGGGACGGGAGAAGTTCTACAACTACTTCGAACAGTTCGGATACACGGAAAAAACGGGGATCGACCTGCCCGGCGAGGTGGGCGGAATTTACTCCTCCTACAAGAATTTCTCCAACGTATCCCTTGCGGTCTACTCCTTCGGTCAGACCTTCAAGACGACACCCATTCAGCAGCTTTCCGCCATTACGACCATCGCTTCGGGCGGATATTATAAGACTCCCCACGTGCTCAAGGAGATCGTGGACGAGAACGGAAGCGTTATCAAGTCCTTTGACACCGATGTAAAGCGTCAGGTCGTCAGTACAGAGGTCGCACGCGAGATAGCGGCAGTCCTCGAGGACGGTGTTTCCGGCGACGGCGGTGCAAAGAATGCCTATGTCAAGGGATATAAGGTAGCGGCTAAGACCGGTACCTCCGAGAAGAGAGACAAATTCGACGAAAACGGCGAGAAGAGCTTCCGAGTAGGATCCTGCGCCGCATTCGCACCTGCCGATGATCCCAAGATCGCGGCTATAATCATCGTTGACGAGCCCATGAACGGCGCGGTCTACGGAAGCGTAGTTGCCGCACCGTACATCTCAAATCTCCTTGCCGATGTTCTTCCTTACATAGGTGTGGAACAGCAGTACACTCCCGAAGATCTTGCGACTCTCGACATTTCCGTTTCCGATTACGTAGGCGGATCTCCCGATGCGGCGAGGGAAGACCTTACGCTGAACGGACTTTCCTGTGAGATCATCGGTGACGGCGGAGTTATCACAGGTCAGTTCCCGCCTGCGGGAAGCACCATGAGAAAGGATAACGGTAAGTCGGAGGCCAAGCGGTCTTAGGAAGACAAGAC
>JAZQUQ010000103.1:0-4514 GCA_045631365.1 Eubacteriales bacterium
TCAGCTCCCTCAAGCACTGCACCATCGCAGGTGAGGCGCTGAACCCCGAAGTATTCAACAAGTTCAAGGAATACACAGGACTGTCTCTCATGGAAGGCTACGGTCAGACCGAAACTACCCTTGTGATCGGTAACTTTGTGGGTGACACCCCCAAGCCCGGTTCCATGGGCCGTCCCTCTCCCCTTTACGACGTGGACATCGTAGATCCCGACGGACGCTCCTGCGATGTTGGTGAAACAGGCGAAATCGTGATCCGCACCACAGATGCCGTTCCCGCGGGACTCTTCAAGGGTTACTACCGCAACGAGGAAGCCACCAAGGAAGCATGGCACGACGGCTTCTACCCCACCGGTGACACCGCATGTCGCGATGAGGACGGATACATTTGGTACGTTGGTCGTGTGGACGACGTGATCAAGTCCTCCGGCTACCGCATCGGTCCCTTCGAGATCGAAAGCGTCATCATGGAGCTTCCCTACGTTCTGGAATGCGCCATCACTGCCGTTCCCGACGAAATCCGCGGTCAGGTAGTCAAGGCGACCATCGTTCTTGTCCCCGGTAAGGAAGGATCAAAAGAACTGGTAAAGGAAATCCAGACCTACGTAAAGGAACACACCGCACCCTACAAGTACCCCAGAATCGTGGAATTCGTTCCCGAGCTGCCGAAAACCATCAGCGGTAAGATCCGCCGTGTCGAGCTTCGCAAGAAGGATGCGGAAAAGAAGTAAAAATATTTTATTAAGCCCCTTCTTTTCAAAAACTTTTATACAAAAAAGAATCAAGGCAGTACTTCGACAAGGTGTACTGCCTTGATTTTTTGTTTTTTTGGTTTTGTTCAGTCCAAAAACAGAATTTCTGCGTTGTCGAACACTTCCACGCGGTATCGGATCCGTTCTTTTCCCTTTTCGTCTGCCGCATCGTATGCCTGATGAAGAAGGTCACGAAGGGTTTCCACCACGTTGATGCCGTCTACCTCCACGTTGAGGAAGTAATCCCAATAGGTGAGAGGAACTGTGTTCCAGCTGTAGTACAAATTGAATTCCGTCGCCATCATTTCTTTTCCGTCGTTCCAGCCAAGCTGCAGAACACGGTAATATTCCAGCATGATCTCACTTGCATCCCCATAAACCTTTTCGCAGTAATAGCGGATCAGCGCATCCACGTCCTCGTTGGGATTCCATGCCAGCTTTCCAAAAATCCAGTAGGTCATAGCGTTCATATCCCAGCCGTTGTTCATGCGGAGGTACGGTTCACGGGCATCGCTCACAATATTGTACACAGAATTGGTACACCAATCTGATGCAATATCCGCAAATCCCTCGGGAAGAACCCCGTTGAATCCGTTTGCAACGTACAACTGCAAATCGGACTGGATTCTATCCCAGATGGGGCGTTCATAAAAGGGCGCCGCGGTAACACAGCCATAGTAGTTATAGACCTGCACATTGGGCGTTTTTTCCATCCAATCGAGAAGGCATTTGTACTGGTGGTTGGCAAAGCTTCTGCCCGATTCCCCAATGGGACTGCACAGATCCTCTCCCAGGGGGCAGAATGTCATAAAGAGATTTTCTTCAATCTCACACACGGGGGGCGTGATCACATCCCCGTAGGCATAGGTATGGATCCTCACATTGGGATATCTCTCCCCAACGATCCTCGCAATCTTGTTGAGGAAGCTGTAATACACCGTAGAAAGGTACACGTCTGTCCCCGATTCGATAAACTGACCCGGCGCGTATTCATAAGGCTCGTTCATTTCGGGGTAAACGTAAGGAACTTCAAAATCCTCCAGACAGATTCCGATATAGTTGACCTCGGATACGGAGGAATACTTCTCAATGTAGTAAAGCACGTGATCCGCAATGCACTGCATGGTCACATCGCTGTAGAAATTCACCTGAATGGACTCCTCAGGGGTAGCAGCATGGTTTCCCGCCACGTCGGTGCTCCAATATTCGGTACAGGAGGGATCATAGGAGGGGCTGTTCACCACCCACCACTTGATATTGTGTCCGCTGGTAAAGGTTTCAAGCCCGATGCTGTCGTAGCCGGTGTTTCCGGTTTCATACCAACTCATCAACATAGACGGTTCCGTCACCATGGCATTGAATTTGTTTCGAGACAACATCGTATGGTGAGCACGACTGCTTCCCGACAGAGTCCAGCTTCGGAGATCAAAGGGGGATTTTTCCCTGTAATCCGTTTTGATCACCTCAATAGTGGGCATTTCATCATAGACTGTGCCGATGCTTTCGTCCGCGCGGGTCCAGAGCACACCCAGGTTATCCTCAATAAAGTCGTACACGCCGTTCAGCGTACCCCGTGCCGTAGCTCCAAAGATGTAAATCTTACCCTCATGGGTACGAATGGCAAAGCCGTCGTCACCGTAGCGAACCTTTTCGCCGTCACCAAGTTCACGGAGCCATGCGAAATCCTCGGGGAACAGTTCTTCCAATTCCGGCAGGCTGTCGGGAGTTGCGATAATGATGGGGAGGCTTCCCTCCTGTACGGTATTGGCTACCGCAATTTCCGCACCGCTTACCAGCTTGATGTGGTAGCTGAGTTCTTCGGAAGCATACTTTTCCACCTGATCTGCGCCATCGAACAGAACGATGTGCGCGAGAGCCGTACCGTTTTCGGTAATTTTATCAACAGCATAGGCGGGAGCGGGAGTATCGGTTTCAGCCGAATTTGTTTCTGCAGTTTGAGTCTCAACAACGTCCGTGGAAATTGCTGTTTCGGTTTCTTTGATGTCATCGCCTCCGCATGCGGTCAAATTTGAAGCAAGCATCAGTAGAGCCAGAAGCAGTGCCACAGACTTTGAAGATAATTTTTGTTTCATAGGAATGACTTACCTTTCTCAAAATTTTGAAATAATTCACAGATTGTATATCCTTGCTTTTCAGACCTCCGACTCGAATCTGGGGCAGTACTGCTGGATCTCATCATAGTTTTCCCATACATACTTGATGTGACGGATACGCTCCTTCTGAACGTCGTTTGCCGCATCCCATGCGCTCTGCAGAGCAGTACACATGGCTTCGTAGAGGTTCACACCGTCAAGCTCGATGTTGATACAGTAATCCCACCAAACCGACGGGGTTGTGATAAAGTGTGGCACGTTGTTGAACTCGGTGGACATGATGTAGGTACCGTCCTCCCAGCCAAGGCGGAGGAGTCTGTAGTATTCCTGCATATATTCCGATGCCGCACCGTAGGACTTGTCGCAGAATTCAACAATGAGAGCATCCACATCCTCATAGGGGTTCCACAAAAGCTTTCCGTATATCCAGTTGGTAAGGGCGTTCATATCCCATGCGTCGCTGTTGGTGAAGGCCGACAGACCGCTTGATACCTGCGCACCCTCCCAAAGATAGCTGAGATAGCTTCCGTCATCGGGATAACCTTCGGGCTGAATACCGCGGTAACCGTGCTCCGCGTAATACTGTGCATCGGACTGCAATCTGTCCCAAATAGGTCTGTTATAAGCACCGATCGACATATGGCAGCCGTAATAGGTATAGAACGCCAGATTATTGGTCTTTCCGCCCCACTTTTCAAGGCTTGCAAATTCCTTCACCGCACGGTCACCCCAAGGCTCGGTGGTGAGAGAAGCAACGTTTTCAGCGTAAGTGCAGAACGTGATCCACACATTGTCGTCGATGTCACACGCAGGGGGGTAGGTTGCGAAGGAGTAAGAGAATGCGGTCACGGTCAGATCGGGGCGGGATTCCTTTACAATACGGGCAACCTTGTTGACAAAGGTAAAGAATACGGTGGAATTGCGGTCAATGGCACCTGCTTCCACAAACTTGCCGGGTTCGTATTCAAAGGGTTCACTGTCCTCGGGATAAACCGTACCCCAGTCGGTGTCCTCCATACCCACGGCAGCAAATTTGATGTGGTCTCCCTTGTAATACTCAAGGATATACGCCGCAACGGCTTCCACTGCCTTGTCACTGTAATAGTTGATCTGGGGGGAGCTGTTGTAATCAAGGTGCTTGCCCGTGATATCGGTACACCAGTATTCATCCTCGTTGGGATCATAGAGGGGACTGAGCACGATCTGTGCCTTCACGTCATGAGCAACTACATATCTGGTCAGACCGATATTCTCTTTGTCAAACTTGGTGGAGGTGCTCATCTTGTTGCGAGACATCATGATTTCCGTTACGTTTGTATTGTAATTGCCATTGCCGCTTGTATGCCATCCGCGGATAGAAAAAGGAGATTTTTCCTTATAGTCTGTCTTTGATATGGTAATGGTGGGCTGTTCCTCGTAGACGGTACCTACAGTTTCGTCCGCACGGGTCCAGAGAATGCCCATATTTTCTTCAATGAAGTCATAAACACCATTCAAGGCACCCTTTGCAACGGCACCGAAAATGTATATCTTGCCCTCGTGAGTACGGATGGCAAAACCGTCTTCTGCCCAAATCTCGTTTGTGCCGAGAACGCCCGTGTCACGGAGCCACGCGAGGTCTTCGGGGAACAAAGTCGGATCGTAGCCATGT
>JAZQUQ010000104.1:0-15621 GCA_045631365.1 Eubacteriales bacterium
GGAGCTTCTGTTTCGGGAGCTGTTGTTTCAGCGGGAGCTTCTGCTTCAGCAGCAGCGATAACTACGAATTCACCGATTGCAGCAGCACCGTCGTCGTTGTTTACATAACGGAAGTAGGTGTATTCAGTAGTTGTATCTTCGGGAACTACTGTGTAGAAGTAGTTGCCAGCAGCAGCTTCTTCAGCGTAGTCGAGGTATTCCCATTCACCGAATGTGAACAGAGTTGTCCAGTTGATACCGTCGTTGGAACCCTGGATGAGAGAACCGATAAGTGCATGGTAACGGATGGGCATGCCTTCGCCATTACCCTGAGTAGCAACTACGAATGCTGTAGCAGCAACGGGAGCATCTGCCTTGAGAGCGATCATGTAGTTGTCCCATCTGTTTTCGTTAGCAGCCCAGAATGTGTCGATGTTGCCATCGAATGCCATTGCGTAAGTGTTGTTTTCGGGAGTTCCGCCGGCACCAACTACAGTACCTGCAACTGCGTTTTCGATACCTGCGGGAGCTGTAGCACGAACGCCTGTATCAACGAGTTCGCCATAGAAGTGGAATTCGTCGGAAACCTTAGCTTCATCAGCTGCGGGAGCTTCAGTAGCGGGAGCTTCAGTAGCAGGAGCTTCAGTAGCGGGAGCTTCTGTAGCGGGAGCTTCAGTAGCGGGAGCTTCAGTAGCGGGAGCTTCTGTAGCGGGAGCTTCTGTAGCGGGAGCTTCAGTAGCGGGAGCTTCAGTAGCGGGAGCTTCAGTAGCAGGAGCTTCTGTTTCGGGAGCTTCTGTTTCGGGAGCTTCTGTTTCGGGAGCTTCTGTTTCAGGAGCTTCTGTTTCAGGAGCTTCAGTAGCAGGAGCTTCAGTAGCAGGAGCTTCAGTAGCGGGAGCTTCAGTAGCGGGAGCTTCAGTAGCGGGAGCTTCTGTTTCTTCAGCTTCTACAAAGTAACCGTGAAGCTGGATATCACCGTAGATTGCAACACCCTTGGTGTCGTTGTAGATTCTGTAGTATGTATAAGCTACAGGCTCTGTGGGGTCTTCGTCAGCATATGCGTTGTTGTCAAGGTCCCATGCAGCTTCGTCAGCCCAGTTGTTGAGACCGTCTTCCATGTCCCAAGCATATTCTTCATATTCAAGGTAATCGTCACCGAACTGAAGAATGAATTCCCAGTTTACACCGTCGTTGGAACCTTCAACGATTGCACCGTAAACAACGTGAGGTCTGTGAGGCATACCTTCATCATTGTATCCGGGGCCGTGCAGTTCAACCAGAGTGAGGATTGTGGGCTGGTCAAGTCTGATACCTACCCAGTATTCTTCACCGCCGTCAACGCCGAAGTCTGCGATCGTTGTGGGGTCGCCGTCAAATACGTCAGCGAGACTACCGGAAACGAAAGGCATGGGTCCGATGAGAAGTTCTGCTGCGTTATCTACGAGGTTAACTTCCTCGCCGGAAAGTGCAGCGGGTGCAGATTCTGCGAATACTGCAGTTGTTGCTGTTCCTGCTACGAGAAGTGCAGCGAGAACAAGAGAGAGTGTGTTTTTCATAGTTTCCTCCTATAAAAATAAGTGATGCATGTTATTACATGAACTCGAGACTATTGTAGCACATCAATTTATATTTTGCAAGATGTTATTCAAAAAAATCAGAACTTTTTTTGAATTTTTTTTGCGAAAATCAATAATAATTCAATAAAATGATGAAATGTTGAAAGGGATGCTGCATAAAGCAACATCCCTTGTGAGTTTTAGATGTAAATATCGGAGATTCGGTCAGAGATTACTTTCTCTTTCTTGCAATTGCGTAACCTGCAGCAGATACAACAGCAGCAGCGGCAGCGATTACACCGAAGTCGAAGGTCTGAGGAGCAACGGGAGTTGTTGTCTCAGCGGGAGCAGCTGTTTCGGGAGCTTCAGTAGCAGGAGCTTCAGTAGCGGGAGCTTCAGTAGCGGGAGCTTCAGTAGCGGGAGCTTCTGTAGCGGGAGCTTCTGTAGCGGGAGCTTCTGTAGCGGGAGCTTCAGCAACTTCCTTAGTTACCTTAGTAGCGTAGATAGCAGCAGTGTCGTTCTTGGTAGAATATACATATGTATATTCAATAGTGAATGTAACATTTTCACCAGCGTTAGCTGTGAGGTATGCTTCGAGGTCTGCGAGAGCAACATCACCGTTTTCGTCAACAGTAATGATGTTCTGAGTGAGGTTAGCCTTTGTGAGCTTAGCGAAGCTCTTGTTTGCGTAGTGACCGTCAGCTACGAGCTTGTCGAGAACGTTAGCAGCTGTGAGAGCCTTTGTTGCTACGCCTGTACCGAAGAGGTAGTCAGCGGATGTCATAGCATCGTTTCTAGCAACGCCAACGTATGTATCCTTGTAGAATACATCCTGCATAGCGTCGAGGAATGCAGCGCCGTCCTGTTCGCCCTGAACAGAGAGGATGCCGTTTTCACCTTCGATAGTGAGGTAGATTGTACCAGCTTCGAAGTCCTTCTTGGTCATGTTGCGGAGAGTCTGACGTGTAACCTTACCTGTGTAGAGGTCGATCATGTCGATGTCGATGTAAGATACTGTAGGAACGAGAACAGCTTCTTCACCGTACATGGTGTTGTAATCATCCTTGCCGTTAACCTGGTCGTAGATGTTGCCGCCAGCGTAGAGGTACATACCGTGCTTGTATGCGTCTTCGTCGAAGCCAACACACTTAGCTGTGGAAACGAATACGTTAGCAGTTGTAACGCTCTTCAGGATCTGACCGCTGATTTCCCATTCGAGGTCGTAAACTTCGCCGGTGTAAACAGTGATGGGAGCCTTGCCTTCTACATAGTCCTGAGCGATAACGATGTATGTGCCATCGTTGGTTTCTTCCTTACCAGCAACCATCTTGTCGCCGAATTCGTTGAAGGAAACCTTGAGAGCAGTTGTTGTTACCTTGCCGGGGATGAGAGCGAACTTGCCGTCAGTGTAACCGCCGACCTTTTCGATTTCAACTCTGTTGCCGTCCATGTAGGATACGTAGTAGAGGTTACCTACTGCGAATTCAGCCTTTGCGAGAGATTCGTTGTCAGCAACCATTGCGTATTCACGGATGGAAGCGTCGTCGAAGTTGTCAACGATGTACTGGTTGAGTGCACCGTTGGAAGCAGCGTATGCTTCAACTACCATTTCACCGTCAGCGGTGTTACCAACGTAACCCTGCATGATGATGTACTTTTCAGTAGCAGATGCCTTTTCAGCAGTTCTCATGGATACGATCTTGCCGTTGATAACTGCGCATTCAACGTATTCGTTGAGAAGTGCATCGAGACCGTCGAGGTAGTTTTCTACCTGAGTCTGTCTCAGAGCCTTGTCTTCCTTGGATGTGCCGTCGTTCATGATGAAGCTGGAGCCAAGGAGGTTGTCGAAACCGAGAGCGTACTTAGCGTTGTCGATCAGTACGAGTTCGTTCTTTGTACTGTAACCACGGAGAACACCCTTGATTGTCTGAACAGTTTCAACAATCTTGAGTTCCTTAGTTACTTCGTTGTAGCTGTAGATTACGTAGCAATCAACAGAGGGGATTGCAGTTGTTGTCCAGAGGCTTGCGTTTGTGCAGCCGTCCTTCTTTGTGTGGGGCTTTGCTTCTACTACTACGGGTTCTGCGCTGAACTTTGTACCGCGTGTGAAGGACTCAACGTCTTCTTCAGCGATGTTCATTTCTTCGAGAACGTCGTAGATCTTGATGCCAGCCTGGTCAACGTCACAAGCTGCGCACTTCTTCTTAGCGTTTACGAGGTAACCGAGCTTGTATTCGGTGTATACGCCCTGAAGAGCCTTACCGTCAGCGAAGCTTTCGAGAGTCAGGTCAGCGTAAGCTGTGCCGGCCTTGATTTCCTTAGCGCTGAGGAGGTTGAGAGCCTGAACTGCTGTTGTTGTGCTCTTGAGAGATGCAACAATAGCTTCGAGTTCAGCGTCATCCAGCCAGATGAAACCAACAGCTGTTGTGTCGTTGATATCCTTCTTGATCTGGTAGTACTTGTTGAGAGTCTTGTTGTAGTACCAAGCTACCTTGTAGGACTTGCCGTCTACTTCGTGGCTCTTAGCGGGGTCATTTGCATCGCACTGCTGCAGAATGTCACCGGTGTACCAGTCCATAGCTACGCCGATGGATGTTGTGCTGGAAACAACAGCATTACCTGTGTTGCCGTAGATAACAACTTCATCAGCTGCACGTGTATACTTGGTGGAGAGCTTGAGATCCTTGAGAGCAGCTTCGATAGCGGATGCAATTACCTTGCCGTCTTCGCCCTTAACTACTTCATAAGCACGGTTGGAGATAGGTGTGCTGTAGTCGGAAGCTTCCATCAGATTCTTAACGTAAATGCCTTCAGCGTCTGCTGTAACATTACCGTTGTCGTCTGTGTTGAGAAGAACCTTGTAGAGATGACCAACTGCCTGGTTCATTGCGTTCTTCTTGATGTTTTCCTTGCCTTCTGCGTCGTATTCAACGAAGCCGAACTCAGCTGCGGAAGCGTAGTATGTTTCGTTGCCGATAGCACCGGTAGCAACATCGTACAGCTTGAATGCAACCTTGTTTGCGGGAGCAACGGATGCGCCCTTTTCGAATACGATTCTGTCAGTTGCTGTGATGATAACAGCAGCTTCCTTCATGTTGAATACTTCAGCTGCGAGAGTAGCGCCATCCTTCTTTACTGTGTACAGTGCGTTGTAGATCAGCTGAGCTACTTCGCCACGGTTCATAGCGGATGTGTATGTCTTAGCAGCGTCGATGTTCTTGGTCAGACCGAGGTCGATAGCCTTCTGGATGTATTCCCAGGGCCAGTCAAGACCGGTGAAGCCAAGTGTTCTTACTACCATTGTAAGAGCGTCCTGGTATGTAACGGTTTCTTCGGGACCGAATTCGCCGTTGCCGTAACCTTCGATGATGCCCTTGGATGTAGCGAAGTGCAGAGCGCCCTTAACATTCATAGCGCCGCTGCCTGCAAGGTCTGTGTAGATTGCGGGAACGTCTACGTTAGCCCATGCTGCGTCGTTCAGCCATTCGCCGCCCATAGTGATACGGGATACGAACAGTGCCATTTCGTAACGCTTTACGTTGTCGTTGAGGGCGAGGTCGAGTTCGCCATCTGTCTTACCCTTCATGATGCCCTGAGCGTTGAGGAATTCAGCGCTTGCTGCATAAGGGTTCTCGCTCGCTGCCAGAGTAACTGCATCGTCTGCTGCTGCGAAAGCTGCAGAAGAGGAAGCCATCAGGAGAGCGAGGATCAGAGAAAGAATCTTCTTCTTCATCTTTTGTGCTCCTTATAAAAATAATAAATTTGTTTTTCAGGACAGGTATGCCGTTTCAATCCTATCCCGGTGCTTAAATCTTACCACATCTCCCTTTTCTTTGCAATACTTTCCGCCGATGTGTAATGTTTCTGTAATATTAAACACGGTTTAATATTTATTTCCCCCTTATTTTTTTGTTTTTCTCCGTCATTTTCCGAAAATCTTCATTTTCATTTATAAAGCATATCGGACGGTCGATTTCCCTTTTCCGCTCCGTTCCCATGAAGAAAGAAGTCGAATCCTACAAAAAAAGCGGGGAATCCCTTGACTTTTAACGGCGAAAAAAGTATACTATATGTCAGAGTTTGTGTAATTTTGGAGGTCTGCGGATGCACGACCTCCCTTTTGAGGTAACATGAAATATTTACGTTTGATTTGCTTTCTTTTCAGCCTTCTGATATGTACTTCTCTGCTTTCGTTCCGTCCCGTGCTGGCAGAAGAGACACTTGAAAAGCCGGTAATCATCATTGACCCCGGTCACGGAGGGATCGATGGCGGCACCAACGTGGGCATCCGTACGGAAAAAGTATACGACCTTCTCATATCGCAATACTTAAAGGAAGAATTGCTCAACCACGGCGGTTTTGAGGTATATCTCACCCGCGAGGACGACACCTATCTCAAGTACCTTCCCCGGGCATTGTATATTGTAACTTATCAGGGTGACCTTCTGCTCAGCATGCACTGCAACAGCTCCTCCTACACCTCTGTAGGCGGTGCGGAAGCCATTACGTCCTTGATCAGCCCGTATTCTGCCTATACGCTCGGCGACAGCATCCTTGCGAAAATCAGCGAAAAAACAGGGATTATCAACCGCGGGGTACGAACCCGCACGGACACGGGAGACAGTCTTGGCGTTTACTTTTGGGATACGGAGAAAAACTGGGACGTTCCCGGTGCATCCCATCTGCAGATTATCAGCGACTATTACAGTATGAACACCTGGGCATCCAAATTCGGTGCACCCTCTCTCATTATTGAGCACGGCTATCTTTCCAACAGCGGTGACCGTGCGCTGCTTGATCAGGATGAAACCCTCCGAGCCATTGCAAAGGCGGAAGCGGAGGCGCTGATTGAATATTACTACGGTCACACCCACACCTACACCGAGGAAAAGGTGGTGGATTTCCCTTCCAGTTGTTCCCTTGACGGCACCACGTCCTATCACTGCACCGTCTGCGGCATCAAAAAGGACACGGAACCCCTTCCCTCCTCCCCCGAATCCCACCTGTACCGTCAGAGTGCATCGGCAAAAGCGACCTGTACGGCGGATGGATATATTGAGTACGTCTGTCAGATTTCCTTTAATCTGAACGACAAGGGGTACACTACTCCCGTACACACCTACCGCGAGGTTCTCCCTATGATCGGGCATGCCTACGAGGTTGTCTCGGATACTTCTGCGGGACACGGCACCAACGGGGAACACACGGAAGTCTGCAGAAACTGCGGAGACACCATCACCACAGTTTCGGAGGGAGATCCCCATCACTACACCATCGTGGAGGACATCCCCGCCGACTGCACCACGGACGGAAGGATCACCTACGTCTGCGGAGACTGCGGAGCGAGCTATACCGAAGAAATCCCCGCGGCAGGGCACCAAAGCATCGGCACGGGCATTTGTGCGGTCTGCGGATTGAATCTGATGCCGGAAACGGAAGGTCCCGAAACGGAGGCTTTGGAAACGGAAGCAATTGAGACCGAAACAGCCGACACGGAATCGATTGAAACGGATGCATCCGAAACCGAAGCGGCTGAGACGGAAATGGTTCCGTCGGAAGCAACGGAAACCGATGCATCCGAAACCGAAACAGCCGACACGGACGCGGAAGGCGACGACGGCACGGCTTCCGTGCGAAAAAGCCCTTTGGAGCTGTTCCGGAATCCTTTTTTCATCGGGGCTATGGGAATCGTTGCTGCTCAGGGGGTACTCTTTCTCCTTCTGACCCTCCGAAATCGGAGAAAGGCACATAATTCCTCCCGAAAGACAAATACTGATAGCACACAACAATAATCAAATGAGGTTCTGACCATGTCACTCACAGCACTTTTTACCACGATTATTACGTTAGCACTCCTTCTACTTGTGGGAATCCTTGCGGGGAAGGCAAAAATCATCGACGAGGTTTCCACGGCAAAGCTCTCTGCCGTCACGGTAAAGATCGGTCAGCCGTTCCTTCTCATCAACGGAATGGTGGGCTTGGAACGGACCGCGGAAAACGTCCGAATGGGCTTGACCGTTCTTCTCCTCAGCGTGGGAATGCACGCCGTCATGGCTTTGATTGCCTTTTTCTTCGCCAAGGGAGTAAAGGATTTCGACGAGAGAAAAATCTCGGAATTCGCCATGATTTTCGCCAACTGCGGCTTTATCGGCTTCCCCATTCTGGAGTCCATATTCGGAGACGTGGGGCTGTTTTACGGTTCGTTTTACATTTTCGGCTTCCAGATCATCTCCTGGACGTGGGGCATTATGATTCTGGCACGAAAGAGACCCGACATCAAGCTGACACCCAAAAACATTTTCATCAACTACGGCACGGTTCCTGCTGTGATCGGGTTTGTCATCTTCCTCTCGGGTTTGCCCCTGCCCGCAAGCTTTCTCTCCCTGAGCGGCTATCTCGGCGCCATCTGCACACCGTTATCCATGCTGATCACGGGAGCCAATCTTGCCCGCCGCAGTCTCAAGAAGATGTTCTCTTCCAAGTCTGTCTATCTCGTCAACTTTGTAAAGCTGATTGTGATGCCCCTTGTGATCACCACGCTTATGTGGCTCCTTGGATTCTCCGACACTTTGGTAGTATTCGGTGCGGTACTGGCAGCACTCCCCTGTGCGGCGGTTGTCACCATGTTCGGCGAGATGTACTCCGTCAATCCCGGCTATGCGGCAGAGCTTGTGGGGTCGTCGTCCCTCTTGTGTATTGCCACGCTGTTCCCCATGATTTGGTACGCGCAGTTCCTTGTGGCGCTGTGATATGCGAAACCATCCTCATTCGGGTTTGAATGGGGATGGTTTTTGGTTGTTTTGGGGGTCTGTGTTGGTAGGAAGTCACATGGTCCGCCGCGGACACCAACACTCTTGTCGACTTTTTCTTTTTGTTGAAAAAAGAAAAAGTCTCACAAAAAGAAAAGTCAAACTAAGGAGGAGAAGGATCTCCTCCTTAGTTATCCTCCTCTCGGAGTTCCGCCATCTCAAGATGGCTACTGAAGCTGGAATTGTCAGCAATCAAACAGAAACAGTGTTTTGTTGTAATTACAACTTGATATAGGCTGCCGCGGGGGTCGAAAGGGGAGAGGCAGTTTGTGGAAAGGTTAGTCAGTCTTTACTCCAACAAAAAAGACTAACCCCTTCTTTTCGGCGGTTAGCCTGATATCTTGTTATAATTTAAGCAAAATGCGGTTTCGGTATGGTCGCTCTACTATTAAGCTGCAGCAGCAGTCCAAAGACTGCGGAACCGTAGGGGTAGAGGATATCTAAGGAGGAGGGGAACGCCCCTCCTCCTTAGATTGACTTTTCTTTTTTGCAAGACTTTTTTCTTTTTTCAATGAAAAAGAAAAAAGTCGAAAACAATTTGGTATTCGAGTCGGACCGTGTGAATTCCTAACAATTCAGAACACAAACGCCCAACCCGCATCAATCGTCGTAGAAGGAGAGGACTTGGTCGATACGCCAGAGATTGTCTTCGGCACCGGCGGCAAGGGTAGAGGCAAGGTCTATGTTGTTGTCACGGAGCTGCATACAGAAGAGGTAGGGGTATTTGCAGGTCAGGTAGATTGCTACCTGATAGCCCCAGTCGAACACTCTGCCGTCCATGATCAGATCGATCATGCGGGCGGTCGTCTCGTCAGCGGAGTAGCGTCCCTTCAGAGCCTCATCGTAGTAGGCGGGAGTGACGGTCTTCCAGGACTCCGCACACATAGCTTCCATGATAATGCCCACCATGTCGTAATCTTCCAGAGGAAGGGTCACGGGAACACCGTATACACTGAAGTCATACTCGGGGACAGTCAGATAACGTTCCTGTGCTTCGTCGTACTTGGGGAAGGGCAGCATACCGTAGGTGAAATCAAGATTGGTGAAGTGGGTATAGCAGGAATTGAAGGTTGTGGTCGTCATGGCAACGCGGCCCTCGCAGAATTCATTGATCGCGGTGGCTTCTTCCTCGGCCAGCTCCCACGGCTCGCCTCCCGTATAGCTGTGTGTGCCCACGACGTTGTGATGGAAATTACACAGCTTTTCAAGGGCGTTGTACACCTTCTCCGTGCCGAGGGTCACTTCAATTTGTGTGCGGTCCTCGGAAATGGTGAAGAAATTCTCTCCGATGGCGGTAACCCAAGGCATGGTACGGTTCGTAACCACGCTGGTATAACCGAAAATATCTCCCGTTTCCTCTTCACCGTTTCCATTTACGTCCTTGTAGATACTTGAACCGATTTCGATCAGGCGGTCGATGGTCCACTTGCCGTCAAATACGGTCTGGTACATCTCCTCGGAGGAAATCCCCGTGTACTGCTCCAGCAGATTCATATTGTAGGCGATTGCCCATGTATCCTGCATAGAGGTAACGGAAAGGTCTCCCGTAATGGTGAACATTTTTCCTTTGACATATGCACTTTCGTTGGCTTTCTTGTTCCACCAGGGCTGATCCAGGTTGAGGTGGGGAATCTCCAGCCAGCTCAGCCAGAAGAAATAGCACACGGGGGAGAGACCCATGCGATGCCAGTGGTCACAGACCTCCGCAACATGCTCTCCCGATCCGGCATAGAGGTTGATAATGTCCTGTGCCTCGGTGCCAAGCTGATACTGAGCGGTGATCTTTACGTCAAAACGATCCTCCACTCTCTGATTCCGTTGGTAAATGACTGCATCCAGACCGACGCCGTCCGTGTCCTCGGAGATCAGCTGGAAATATTCTCCCTCGTTTACAAGGAAACGGAAGTCCCGTCCGTTAAACGTAACATCGGGAAGGCCGTCCTCCACGGTGGTTCTGTCGAACTTCGTTTCAGCCGGCTCAGTCTCCTCTGCAGGTGCTGCAGTCTCCGTTACTGTAGTCTGTTTCCCGGGATTTTTCTCGGTTTCCGCTCCCGAGGGAGTGGTTTCCCCGCCGCAGGACGCAAGAGTCCCCGAAAGGATACCGAGGACAAGCAGAAAAGCAATACTCTTCTTCATACGCATGGTTTCCTCCACAACAAATCAAAAATCCGAAAATTCAACGGATTTGAATTCCGATGATTATCTTTCCTCATTATAGCACGGTGTTTTCCCCTTGTCAAGCACGCAGGGGCAACAAATCGGCTTGACAAACCGACGTTTTTCGGGTATAATATCAAGAGCGGGTGGGGCTGTCGCGTGCCATGTTGCCGAAAGGTATTGGTATGAGGAAAGTCCGGGCATCGCAGGGCAGGATAACGGATAACGTCCGCCGGAGGAAACTCCCGGGAAAGTGCAACAGAAATAGCCTACCTAAGCAGAAGTTCGCTTCTGACGGTACAGATGGAAAGGCGAGGTAAAAGCTCACCGGCACGGCAGGCAACTGCGTGCAAATGTAAACCCTATCCGATGCAACACCGTATGTGCGGGGGGAAACCCATGTCGGCCCGACATTTCCGCACGGGTGGCTTTAAGGTGTATGGTAACATACATCACAGATAGATGACAGCTGCATGAGCAATCATGTACAGAACCCGGCTTACAAGCCCGCTCTTGTTTTAACTGATACTCTCCGAAACGGAACGGTTTTGGGAGAGACTGAGAGACTTTTCGGAAGAAGGTCTCTCTTTTTTTGTATACCCCTGTCTCTCCGCGCATAGGATGTTTTTTTGAGGAAAGACTACCATTATGAGTTTTTATGGGGAGGGAGACATGACGGGGGAAAAGTTAACAAAAACGGCGGCTGTGATTCTGATTGCGGCGGCGGGGAGCTATCTGATCAAGGGGACGGGAGAGCATCTTTCGGGGATTGTTCTCCCTTTTCTTGCTGCGTGGATTGCATCGGCACCGGCGAGACCTTTGGCGTTATGGATGGCACGGCGGACGGGGATCAACCGGAAAATCTGCGGGGCTGCCGTCACCTTTCTCGTGCTGTTTTTCTTTGGTTATCTGCTCATCCGACTTTCGGGACGAGCGGCAGAGGAGCTTTCCTCCTTCCTTTCGGGGCTTGGAAACGTGGAAGAAAGCCTCCGCCGTTTTTTCCGTGATCTGAAGGAAAAGCTGCCGTTTTCCGCCGATTTCTTCGATTCCCCCACCTACGACACCCTTGTTTCCGGCCTGCAGGAGGCTGCCCTCTCCTTTGGCGGACGGCTGACCTCCTTTCTCACTGCAGTATGCGGTGCGCTGCCGGGGAGTGTGCTGTCTTTTATCGTTTTCGTCGTCTCCTTTTACTATCTGACCTCCGACCGGGAAGGGGTGGCGGCAAGCGTTCTCTCCCTCCTTCCCGAGAGAACCTCACAACGGCTGAAAGAAAGCTTTGACCGACTGTCGGGTGCCCTGTTCGGCTATCTCCGCGCCTATCTGCTCCTGATGACCGTCACGTTTTTCGAGCTTCTTGTGGGATTATCGCTCCTTCGTGCCCCTTATGTGTTCGTCCTTTCGCTGATTATTGCCATGGTGGATGCTCTCCCCGTGCTTGGTGCAGGCTCGGTTCTGGGTCCCTGGGCTGCTGTATCCTTCATCCGCGGGAACACGGCGTTCGGGACAGGGCTGATCGTCCTCCTTTTGGTGATGACCCTGTTCCGCCAGCTGCTGGAACCGAAATTCATCGGGCGGTTCATCGGTGTTCATCCCATGGTCGCCCTTGCCGCCGTTTTCGTGGGCTACCGACTGTGGGGCGTGTTCGGCATGTTCGCCGCTCCCGTGATTCTATACGTTTTAAAATCGAAGGCAGCCTCAAAATGCGAAAATATCGCATCAAAACGGGGGAACGAATAAATATTTCCCCCAAAAATCGTGGTTTTGAGCAGATTGTACAAGAAAAAGTACCGCTGAATGATTTTATTTTGTAGGTAAAAAAATTGACACTCTCCCTTTAATGTGATATAATGAAAAAGCAGGTATTTCTCTTTTGAATATCTGCATAAATATTCAAATTCAGGAAGAAACTATATTTAATAAAACTGAATTTCGGCCAAAGAAAGGGTTGGGTTTCATTATGCGCGAAAAGATGAGATGCGGTGTCGTAGGCGCCACCGGTATGGTAGGACAGCGTTTCCTTACACTTCTTGACAATCATCCTTATTTTACAGTAACAGCGGTAGCAGCGAGCAAGCGTTCCGCAGGACAGACCTACGAGGCTGCGGTTGAAGGAAGATGGAAGATGGCAACACCCATCCCCGAAGCAGTACGCGGCATGACCATCATCGATGCAGCTGACATCGACGCCATGGGAAAGCTGGTTGACTTCATCTTCTGTGCGGTTGATATGCCCAAAGACGAAATCAAGGCGCTGGAAGAAGCATATGCAAAGGCTGAGATTCCCGTAATCTCCAACAACTCTGCAAACCGCTGGACCAGCGACGTTCCCATGGTTATTCCCGAAATCAACGACAGCCACCTTGCTGTGATCGAAAGCCAGCGTGCGCGTCTGGGCACCAAGAGAGGCTTTATTGCCGTTAAGCCCAACTGCTCCATCCAGAGCTACGTTCCCGCGCTGACTCCCCTTCTGAAGTACGGCATCAAGCAGGTTGTGGTTACCACATACCAGGCGATCTCCGGTGCCGGCAAGAACTTTGAAACATGGCCCGAAATGGTGGACAACGTAATCCCCTATATCGGCGGCGAAGAAGAAAAGAGCGAGAAGGAACCTCTGAAAATCTGGGGTGAAGTAAAGGGCGGCACCATCGTTGCTGCACAGAATCCCCTGATCACTACCCAGTGCATCCGCGTTCCCGTAACCGACGGTCACACAGCGGCTGTGTTCGTATCCTTCGAGAACACACCTCCCATGGAGAAGATTCTGGAAGAATGGGCAAGCTTCCGCGGCGTTCCCCAGCTTCTCGAGCTTCCCCACGCTCCCAAGCAGTTCATCACCTACTTTGAGGAAGACAACAGACCTCAGGCGAAGATCGACCGTGACATCTACGGCGGTATGGGTGTAACCGTGGGCAGACTGAGAAAGGACACCATGTTCGACTACAAGTTTGTAGGTCTCTCCCACAACACACTGAGAGGTGCGGCAGGCGGTGCGGTGCTGATCGCAGAGCTGCTGTACAGACAGGGATATCTTGACTGATAAATAACTTAAAACTATTTCCGCAGAGGTATATTCACAGTACCTCTGCGGATTTGCTGTATTCTTGTTTACTATGTCTTTGATGGAGAAAGCGTGACAAAATGATCACATATGATTTTGGCGATATTGTGGGGGTTCTTGTGTTCGCAGTCCTGTTTCTGCTCCTTGTTGTAAGCATTTTTCTTCCCGCAAAGCTGAATCGCAAGGCAGATGAAGCACAGAAAGCGATACTGGAATCAGAGGAAGATCCGACAGAGAAAGAGCTTCACGGACAGGTTGTGAAAAAGGAATGCTTCGCCGAATCCTGCGGGACCCTTCCTCCCCGTATGGTGAAAGGCTTTTTTCTGACAATCCGCACCGATGACGGCGATCTGAAGGAATACAAAGTGGACGAGGACATCTACCACGCTGTTGACGAGAACCGGATTGGGACAGCGTTGATTGTGGGCAATCGATTCTATGGGTTCTGCCCGGACGAACCCTCCGATGAGGAAGATCGGCCCCCGAAAACAGAATAAACATAATCCGCAGAGGTTTTGTGCTTCTGCGGATTATGTTTTCTCCCGCGCTGCCCAGCACTCGTCCAATCACACAAAAATCACGCTCAAAACCAAAATTATTGCCATAAAATCCACAAAAACCCTTTACAAATCCCTCTCTTTATGTTATAATATAATCACAGAGGAGGAGGAAACCCCGAATCCACTGTCTCTCTATCGGCAGAGGGTGGCGACATTGCCGAAATACAACAAAGGATGGTAGAATCATGAACGTTACAATCAATGCAAGGCAGATCACGATTTACGACGACCTCAAGGAACTGATCGCAAAGAAGCTCGCCAAGTTCGACCGTTATTTCCCCGGCGGTGCTGACGCTTCCGTTACCTGCAAGAAGGTCCGCGACAACGAATGCATGGAGATTACCATCTCAGTAAACGGAACTCTCTTCCGCGCAGAAGAGTCCACCGCAGATTTCCGCACTTCTCTCACTCGGTGCATCGACACCATTGAGGGACAGATTCGCAAGAACAAGACCCGTCTCGAAAAGCGCATGAGAAATTCCTTCGCTACTCCCGCCCCCGAGGTTGGTGAGGCTCCCGTGGAGGAAGAAGGCGCGTTCGACATCCGTACCAAGCGGTTTGTGCTCAAGCCCATGTCTGTGGAAGAAGCGATTCTTCAGATGAATCTGCTGGGTCACGCGTTCTACGTATTTGAAAATGCGGATTCCGGAGAGACCTGCATTGTCTACAAGAGAAACGCAGGGGCATACGGTGTGATTGTCCCCGAAAAAAATATCTGATAATTATGCCTCAATGTTTCCCCTCCCGCAAGTGCTCCGCAGGCGGGGGAACATTGACCTTAATTCAATAAAATTTACGGCTTCGGTCTTTTGGGATCGAAGCCGTTTTTCTGCGGTTTTGTTTTTCTGTGGTAGAGCTCACATGGTCCGCTATGAACACCAAAGTTGTTGTCGACTTTTTCTTTTTGTTGAAAAAAGATAAAAGTTGAATTGAGCAAGCTCAATTCGCAAAAAGAAAAGTCAAACTAAGGAGGAGAGGAGTCTCCTCCTTAGTTATCCTCCTCTCGGAGGTTCCGCCGTCTTGGGACGGCTGCTGCAGTTTTAGGGGGATCGTACAGACACGGTGTTTTGTTGTGGTTATCGCTTGATATTGGCTGCCGCGGAGGTGATAGGGTAGAGGTAGTTTGGAGAAAGGTTAGTTAGTCTTCATTTCAACAAAAAAGACTAACCCCTTCCTTTCGGCGGTTAGCCTGATATCTTGTTGTAATTTCGGCAAAATGCGGTTTCGGAGGTTTTCTTGAAATTTCAGCTGCAGTAGCCATCTTGAGATGGCGGAACCGTAGGGGTAGAGGATATCTAAGGAGGAGGGGCGTTCCCCTCCTCCTTAGATTGACTTTTCTTTTTTGCAAGACTCTTTTCTTTTTTCAACGAAAAAGAAAAAAGTCGAAAACGCTTTGGTATCCGAGGCGGACCGTGCGATTCTCACAATCCGCCGCCGAAAAAAACTTACTCGTGTGCCCCCACAACCTCTACCTTCAGAAGATTGGTATTGCCGGGCACCCCAAC
>JAZQUQ010000105.1:0-6762 GCA_045631365.1 Eubacteriales bacterium
ATCAGGTCTTGTCTTCCTAAGACCGCTTGGCCTCCGACTTCCAAAGCACCAAGCTGATGCCCAGAATGAACGTGGTGGAATTCCTTGACTACGTCTGCATTATGAAGGGGATCAAGGACAAGGCAGAACGCACCAACCGCATCACGAAAGCCATCGAAACAGTGGGTCTTGTAGGGGAAGAAAAGAAGCGACTCCGCAGCTATTCCGGCGGTATGCTCCGTCGAGCGGGAATTGCTCAGGCATTGATCGGCGATCCCAAGGTGCTGATCATCGACGAGCCTACCACGGGACTGGACCCCGAGGAACGTGGTTATTTTCTCAACCTTCTCTCCAAGATCGCGGCAGACCGCACCATTATTTTCTCCACCCACATTACCGCGGATATCGAGCATCTCTGCCGCAACATTTGTGTACTGGAGCTGGGTGAAGTAAAGTACCTCGGCGAAAAGGATGTGTTTATCGGCCGCATCGAGGGAAAACTGTGGGAACACACGGGAACGCCTGCAGAGGAAACCATGCTCCGTAAGGACACCGTGGTCACCTCCGTTGCCTATATTGACGGCAAGCCTTGCGTGCGCTACGTTGCGGATGTGCCTCATACGGAAGCTTCCGTGGGCGTGAAGGCGACCTTGGAAGATGCGTACATTTATGCCCTCGGTGGGGTAAAGCGGTAATTTACATTTGACAGGAGATGTCGTAGGCGTGGTATCGGTATTGGGCGTAGATATTGAATAACCGCCGCCTCGTGAACGTTAACCGAACCTAACATAAAAAATTCTCCCCGCCGAACAGACTTACTCTGCTCCGACGGGGAGTTTCTATATCATTCCATTACATCAAACTGCCGCGGACTGGGATTACATCTCCGCATTCTCTTCAACAAAATCAAAACACTCCGTTCCCGATACCTCGCGGTAAAACGCCGCCTGCGCCGCTTCCATGTAGGCGGAAAGGAAAAGGCTTCCCACCATGGTAACAAGGATCAAGGGCAGAAGATAAGTTTTGCCAACCAGCACAGACCAGACAGCAATCCCGGCCGGCAGGGCGCAAAGGAGATTCCAGCCGATAAAGCTCAGGTTCAGGCAGAACAGACGGAACTTGTTGCCGTGCATCATCTCACGGGAGAAGGTGATGGCGGTGTTCACGCCGTATTCGGGATGCTCTGCCAGTATGTACGGGGTCATGGCGTAGCTGAAGGACTTTACAATACCGGGGATCACGAAAAGGAGGGACCAAAGGAAGGTGTAAATCGCTATCAGCAGGTTCATGAGGAAGCCGTCGCCCAGTCGGTGGAACTGGGAGAACAGATCACCGAACCGCGCTTCCTTGCCGTCTACCAAATTGAGGTTGTACCGTGCGTACCCCAGCTTCGCCGCACCGCTGATGACCAGCTGAACCACGGCGGCAACGGCAACGTACGCCAATAAGCCGAGAAGAATCGCACGGAAGAGGTTGATGGTTTCAAGGGAGAAATATTGGGTCAGATCCACGTTTTTCCCCTCCAGTTTGATGCCGCCGGAAGCACTTCCCTCCGCCGAAAGGTTTGCCCCGATCAACCCCGCCACAAAAGCGGTGAGAACCGAAGGAATCCACTTCCCCCGAAGGGCATCACGGGCAATGGCACGAAAATCCGCTGCGTATCTCATAAAATACCTCCAATCAATCGGTCAAAATCAAAATTTGACATAAATTGTTATGTCTGTCTATAATATAACATAACTCTGTGAATAATGCAAGAACAAAAGCCCCCATTCCAAAAGTTTTTGAAAAGTGGGAGGGGGTGCAGGGGGAGGGAGAAGAACTTTTGCAAAAGTTCTTTTCCCTCCCCCTGCAAAACAATCAATTCTCTGAGGCAAAAAACTGTATGGCGTCTTGGATGGTTTTGAAGGGGCCGTCGGCGTTGAGGCCGCTTGTCATGCGGTGTTGTTTGGCGGTTGCGGAGGGGTAGTCTGCCCAGGTTTGGCGGTGGGTGAAGTTGATCCACGAATCCACGATGGCGCCTTCCATTTTCTCAAAGATGGTGTAGGCGACGTATCCGCGGGGGTTCTCGCCTTCGTTTGGGAGGGAGAACTCGGCGAACACGTCTGTGGATACCGACGAGCCGAAGATGATACTGCTTGTGTCGTATGTTTCCTCCGTCAGGGAATAATAGGGTGCGGTGTAGGTCACGTCCCCCTCGTCGTACAGCACGCTGCCGCTGAATCCGCTTCCCCTGCCCCAGCCGATTCGCGTATTCCGATCGGCAGTCCACAGCTGGATGCACTCCGTACCGTAGTAGCCCGGATGCTCCGTAAAGCGGAAGTGGTGGATGAGCTTCCATACGTCCCCTTCCGCGGAAAGTTCTACCGCAATCCCCGTCAAGGTCAGCTCGTAGGCGTCGTAGACCGTGTAATGTTCAAAATAGATGTACCCGTCCCGACCCTTTTTCGATTCCTGCACAAACCGTCCGTCCCCTACGGGATGCTCTTCTGCGGTGACCACCACCCGAGTGGCATTTCTGCATTCGAGAAGGTCTTCCTCCGTCAAATCCCCCAGAATCTCTTCGGGGAAGCCGAGGGAGACAAGATGTGCCCGTATTTCGCTAATTTCTTCCGTTTCCGTCCGTTCAAGAGGCTGCCAATCCATGGGATATTGGCTGCAGAACAGGTACGCAAGGGCGATTCCCACGGCGAGAACAGCCCCGATCAGCCCCGCAAGGACTCCGTCGGGAACGCACACGGGAGCAGCTTCCATCAGATACCCCGCCTCGTCCATCTCCCGTGCCGTCCTCCACAGGCTGCGGATGGCGAGGATATAAAAGATCACCAGCAAGCCAAAAAGGACAATGTCAACGGCGGGAAGAAGGGCGATGGGGCAGATCAAACCAAGCCAGATCATCAGCCCGACGGCACCGCCTGCACGTTCCTCCAATTCCGCCTTCCGCTGGACGGCTTTGATGCCCCGCCACAGGAAAAAGAGCTGCAGGAACTGACAAATCAGGTTCACCGCGGTCAGCCAATTCATCCATTCCGAGGCGTAAAACGCCTGCTGAAAAATGGAGGCGTTCACAATCAGCGTGGGGAAATAATAAATACAGCGGATCAGAACCACCGCATAGCATCCCTTGAACCAGCCGTTCTCCCTCCGCATGGTGCGGAAGCCAAGGAGCATCAAAACAAACCCCACGGCGGGGAGAAGGTAGTTGAGGCACCAGAAATTCAGCGTTACGGTGGAAATGGCAAGACCGATCAACACACGGTGCATGGCTTTCTTCCACGGGTTGACCACCGCCACCACGTCCTCGGGAGGAAGGTCGGTTTCCGGCATGGCGTCAAGCGCGTTTTCAAGCATGGCGTCGAAGTCGTTTTCATTCCTTGGATCCGGTTTATAGCTCATATACCGTCACCTCCCATCCGTTTTTGCAGCTTCTTTCTGATGCGGTAGAGCTTCCCTTCCACGGAACGGGCGGTCATGCCAAGCTCCGCCGCAATCTGCTCCGTGGACTGCCGATAGTAGTATTTTCGATAGAACAGGTTCCGCTCCTTTTGCGTCAGCTTTTCCAAAGCAGCGCGGAGCTCACTCCGGCGTTCCTCCCGAAGCACCAGCTCCTCGGGAGTCGGCTCACGGGACGGAAGCTCATCCGTCAGCTCTTCTTCGGGATGTCGGCTCGTTTTGCGGAGCATGTTGAGGGCGGTGTTCCGCGTAATCGCCGTCACCCAAGCCGCAAAGGAGCCTTTGTTTTCGTCGTAGGTGTCAATCTTGTCCCAAATCCGCATGGCGGCTTCCGATAAGCAGTCATCCGTTCGATGGCGGTCACGAAGAATGGGATCGATCACGTACCGCATCAGAGGACCGTAGTGACGGAGCAGCTCTTCCATGCCGCTCTCGTCCCTTGACCGAATCAAACGGGGAATTTCCGTTTCCCGCATATACGCCCTCCTCCCTCAATGGTGTTCTACTCTATATTACAACGCATGTTGGAAAATCCCACGGGGAAAAAACCACGAATTTTTGGGGAATTTTTCTCCCATGTGTAAAATTGAGTTTTCCGACCTATGAATAGGGTACGCTCCCCTTTCTTTCCATTATAAATGAAAAACATATCAAAGTCAAGGGTTTGTGTTTTTTCTGACTTCTCTTCAAAAACAACGAGTTTGGCGTAATCCTGACCAGTATACTCACATACTTGTTCCCTTCTCAAAAGCCCCGTTATTCCGCAGCCTTAAAATTGTAGATCGGCTTGATTCTCCGAACAATCTCTGCGGTAGGCTCAATGTTTTCAACAATCTCGTCCATGCTTTTATACGCCATGGGGGACTCGTCGAGGGTGTCCGGAGTAACGCAAGTGGAATAAATCCCCGCCATCTCTGCCTCATACTCCGTCATGGTAAGTCGCTCGAACGCGGCAGAGCGGGACATCAGACGTCCGGCGCCGTGGGGGGCAGAGCAATTCCAATCCTCATTTCCCTTTCCGATACAGATAAGGGAGCCGTCACGCATATTGATGGGGATCAGCAGCTTCTCTCCTGCCTTTGCCGATACCGCACCCTTGCGAAGAATCCTCTCGTTGACGTCAATGTAATTATGGATGGTTTGGAACGTCTCCACGGCTGTCCAACCACAGCGATCAAGGAGAATTTCCGCCATCTTGGCACGGTTTCTTTCTGCAAACTGCTGACAAATATCCACGTCGTGCAGGTAGTCATCCATAAAGGAGCCGTAAAGGAAGCAAAGATCACGGGGGAGTGTGGGCTCCTTTGCCTCAAACTCCTTCTCAAGGGCTTTGAGGGTGGATTGGATCTCGTTTCGTCTTCCCGCCTCCTTAAAGGTGCGAATGATCTCCTCACGCTGTCTGAAATATTCTTCCTTTCCCACGTTGAGGTCAAAAGCAATCTGCTGATAATGCTCCGCAACCTGTGTTCCGAGGTTACGGCTTCCCGAATGAATTACAAGGTACTTGCCGCCGTTCTCGTCCACGTCGATTTCAATAAAATGATTGCCGCCGCCCAGTGTTCCGATGGACCGCTCCAATCTCTTGGTATCCTTGAGATAACGATAGCATCGGAGAGCGGAAAGGTCAAATCGTTCCTGTCTTCCCTCCCAAACATTTCTGCCGCAGGGGATGAAGTGTGCCGCAGCGTCCACCTTTTCGAAATCGATATCGATATTGCCAAGAGAAACGGTATACATTCCGCAGCCGATATCCACGCCCACCATGGAAGGCACGATTTTGTCCCGAACGGTCATGGTTGTTCCGATGGTACACCCTTTGCCCGCATGAACGTCGGGCATAATTCGTATTTTGGATTCCGAAAAAGCTTCGGCATCGCATACCGCTTGAATTTGCTCTCTTGCACCGTCCTCAAGGGTAGTGGCAAAGCATTTTGCGGTGTTGAATTTTCCTGTGATCTCGATCATGGTCTTCTCCTTTCCTTGCAAAATGAATTCAGCTGTTCTTTCCGTTCAGAATCGCGGTGAGTTCGGAAAGAATGCCGCCGCTGCCATTCAAAGAAATGCTGCCCACGTTCTCACAAATTCGTTCTACGTACTCCAGCTCCTTGAGCTTGTAAAGGGTACGGTTTTCATCCATCAGCTTTGCGGTGTTCAGCAAGGAACGGGTGGACGCAACTTCTTCGCGGCGCGTGATCACATTGGCTTGGGCACGCTTTTCCGCTACAAGGACCGTGTTCATAATCTCGCGGATTTCTCCGGGGAGAATGATATCCTTCACACCCGCATCCGTAATTTCAACGAACAGCGACGGTTCCTTTTCCTTCAGCTTTCCGAACACAAAGCGGGACAGCTCCTCTTTATTTTCCAAAATCTCATCAAGCTTGTATTTCCCCACGTACTCGCGGAGAGCCAATTGTGCCGCCACGTGAAGCTGTTCCGTAAAATCATTGATCTCGGACTCTATTTTCACAAAATCGGTCACACGGTAATGGCAGACGAAATTGATGCGGAGGGAAACCTTATCTGCCGTCAAAATTTCCTGACCCGTGATCGTCATTTGTGTCAGACGGGTATCTACGAAGCGGACTTCTACCTTGACCGGTGTCTTCCAAAAATAGTACGTGCCTGCATCCAGAATCTTCTCCAGCTTCTGATTAAAATACAGTCTCGCTTTCTCCCACTCGGCAACCTCGATTTTGGTGTAGTAGGTCTGAGGAATTTTTGAAAAGATATACTGCGGAACGGATTCGTCCACGATGGGGTTAGAGATATCCACGATTCTGAATTCGTGTCGGTCGATCTCTGACCAGAACGCGTGTTTTCCTTGACCGAGTACAGAGGAAAACTTGCCGTTCACGTAATGAAGGGCCAGTTCTTCATCCCCTACCTCCACCACTGCCGCACGCTTCGCAACGTTTTCGTCCGCAAGGAGGGTTTCAAGGGAGCATTTGCTGCAGGTAATCTGATTTTCGGTGTTGCAGACTTCCACGTCCCTACCGCCAAAGAGGTAGTATTTCCCTGCTTCGAGCAGTTTGACGTACTTACCGTTTTTGAAAAGAAAACCCTTTTGTTTTTCGTTGATGATTATTTTTCTCATGATATGTAATCCTTTCTTCAATAAATAATCGATTTTTGTCCTGTTTTATGGTATCCAAAGCACTTATGATAGAGCTTTTTCCCGATGTAGTCGTGATATCTGTAACATTCGCATCGATAATACTCATTCCAATAGCTGATCATACGGCTATGCCCAAGCTTGAAATAATCAAAATTTATCGCACAAAGCTCCTTGTATTTTTCACAATTTCTTCCCTGTAATTTCCCATAAAC
>JAZQUQ010000106.1:0-1717 GCA_045631365.1 Eubacteriales bacterium
TCCATCCGCGCTCTCATCGAACCCGAAGAAGAAGCTGCTGAAGAAGCTGACGCTGCAGACGCTGAATAATTCCAAACGGAATTCCAAAAAGGGACTTGAAAAAGTCCCTTTTTTCATTTACTTTCTATCGAATATGTGCTATAATGGTCACAGCAGGAAAATTATCACGAAAAGGAGACAAATTATGGCAAACTTTCTCAAACAGAACAACCCGTCCCCCAAAAACAGTTATGAACAGCGATACACCCAAGCCCGTGGAAACCTGCTGCTGGTCGTTGTTTTCACAGCGATCAATCTGATTTTCCTCGTTACCAACGCAGACACCTACTTCCTCTTTTCCGCATTTATTCCCTACTTTATCACAGTGATTGGCATGCTCCTGTGCGGACGCTTTCCTGCCGACTATTACACAGATGAGCTTTCGGGCGACTTCCTGGACAACACCTTTTTCTTCGTTCTGGTTGCCATTTCCGTTGTCCTGACCCTTCTCTATCTCCTCGCATGGGCACTGTCAAAGAAAAAAGTGGGCTGGCTCATCTTCGCCCTTGTATTCTTCTGCCTTGATACTGCAGGAATGCTGCTGCTGAACGGCATTGCCCTCGATTCCATTCTTGATATCGTATTCCATATATGGGTAATCATCAGCCTTATCCTCGGAATCTATTGTCATAAGAAACAGAAGAATCTCCCTCCCGAAGAAATTGCCCCCGCAGAAGGCATCACCGAAGCCGGCTGCCTCACCCAATCCCCCGTCCTGAAGATCGCAGACCCCGACGAAAAGCACCGAGTCCTCCTTGAAACACAGGTGATGAACTACACCATCTGCTGCCGCAGAGTCAATCACACCAACGAGCTGGTGATCAACGGCAATGTATACGACGTGTTCGAGGGAGTCATTGAACCCGCCCACACGCTGACCGCAGTCCTCGACGGACATCGCATTGAGGCAAGCTTTAACGGCATCCACAGCATCATTTCCTTCGACGGAGAGGTAAAAGCGAAGAAGCTGAGACTGTATTGATCACATAAGGCACCCAAAACCGAATACCCGACACTCCGACGGGGCAGATGCATTCCTCCTGCATCTGCCCTTTTTGCTTCCACTTTTCCACAGTCCCCTGTTGACAATTCTCCGTTCCTATGCTACTATAAATACAGTACCACAGAACGTCAAAAAGGAGAATACACCTATGAAAACCGAAAAAATCCGCGCTTGTCTTTGCCATCTCGGCTACAATATGTGGGCAGACCCCGAGGAAAAGGACGGCGTCCGCGGCTTCTACTACGGCCAAACCACCGAGACTACCGCCACCTCCCGCCTCCGCTTTCAAAGAGACGCGTGGGACAAAATCGTCTCCATGCTCCATGAAGCGGGCTGCAACATGATCGTCCTCGACATCGGCGAAGGAATCCGCTTCGACTGCGCACCCGAGCTTGCCGCAGAAGACGCATGGTCCAAGGAAGAAATGAAAGCGGAGCTTGTCCGTCTCCGTGCCCTCGGCTTTGAGGTGATCCCCAAGCTGAACTTCTCCACCTGCCACGACGAATGGCTGGGGGTCTACAGCCGTATGGTGTCCACCCCGCCCTATTACGAGATCGTCAAAAAGCTGATCCGCGAAGCCGCAGAGCTGTTCGACCGCCCCCGTTTCTTCCACATCGGTATGGACGAAGAGGGCATCGACTGCCAGGAGGAATTCAACCTCGCCATCATCCGTCA
>JAZQUQ010000107.1:0-2323 GCA_045631365.1 Eubacteriales bacterium
ACACAGGCGGGTGACGTTTCGGCGTACATCCCCACCAACGTCATCTCCATTACGGACGGACAGATCTTCCTTGAAACGGAGCTGTTCCACGCGGGCGTTATTCCTCCCGTAAACCCGGGTATTTCCGTATCCCGTGTAGGCGGTGCGGCACAGATCCCCGCCATGAAGAAGGTGGCGGGACGGCTGAAGCTGATTTATTCCCAGTACCGTGAGCTGCAGGCGTTTGCCCAGTTCGGCTCCGATCTGGATGCGGACACCAAGGCACGTTTGGCGCTGGGTGAACGTATTGTGGAGATTCTGAAGCAGGACAAGTGCTCTCCCGTTGCCGTGGAATATCAGGTTGCCATCATCTATGCTACCATCAACGGTTATCTCAACAAGGTTGAGGTGGAGGATGTACGTCGGTTCGAGAAGGAGCTGTACGAATACCTCGGCATACACGCCCATGAGCTTATGGGAAGAATCCGTGACACGGGCAAGCTGACCGACGAGGACACCAAGCTTCTTGCGGATTTCATCGGCAGATTTGCTGACGAATTCGTGAAGACAAATTATATTGTGAAAGAGGCATAACCATGCCGGCTAATATCAAAGCGCTGAAAGCGAGAATCCGAAGCGTGGATTCCACCATGCACATCACCAAGGCCATGGAGCTGGTGGCGTCGTCCAAGATCAAGAAAGCCACGGCGAAAATGGACGAGAGCCGCTTCTACCGTCGGGTGATGGAGGAGGCGTTCGCGGATCTTGCGTCCTCCGACACCCCCTATTCCCGTGAGCGGAACGAGGCCCTTCCCGCGCTGTACATCACCATTGCGGGAGACCGCGGTCTGGCGGGGGGATACAACAACAACGTATTCAAGAAGGTGAAGGAAGGATTCCGTGAGGGGGATATGATTCTGCCCATCGGGCGCCGTCCCCTTGAGTATTTCAAGCATCACGACTACGAAATTTTTACGGAGGATTACCCCTCCGGCGAGAAAATCACCTCCGAAGATTGTGCCGAAATCGGTCGGAACGTGACGAAAGCCTTTGACGAAGGAAAAATCGGCGCGGTTTATCTGGTCTATACGGAGTTTCGGAATATGCTGACCCAGGAGGCGACGCTCATGCAGCTCCTCCCCCTTGTTCCTCGGGAAAAGGAGGAGAAAAAGGACCTCTCCGCCAAGCCCATGTACGAGCCCAGTGCGGAAACGGTGCTGGCTGCCCTCATTCCCGAATACGTGGGCGGGCTGACCTATTGCTGTTCGGCGATGTCCTTCGCATCCGAGCTTGCCGCACGCCGTCAGGCCATGGATACCGCCACCAAAAACGCGGTCGAAATGATCGACACCCTCAATCTCCGCTACAACAGAGCCCGTCAGAGCGCCATCACCCAAGAAATCACCGAAATCATCGCAGGCTCCGAGGGAACACGCTAAAAGGGATACGCCGGGGACGCGTTAGGGGGATTTTTTGCAAAAAATTCCCCCACTATGAATGAGCCTCTGCTCATTCATAGTCACCCCCATTAAAACCTTTAAACAATTATCAAATTCAGTTCGTCAATATTTTATCTTTTTATATAAATTTGTCCCAGTATAAAAGTTTTTGAAAAGGGGTGCGGGGAAAAACTTTTCTCAAAAAGTTTTCCCCCGCATAAGGAGTAATAATATGAATACAGGAAAGGTTGCGCAGGTTGTTGGGCCTGTGATTGACGTTCGGTTTGCGGACGGCGAGCTTCCCGATCTTCTGAATGCCATTGAGATTACGTTCAACGGCAAGAAGCTGACGGCGGAGGTATCCCAGCACATCGGTGACAATGTGGTTCGCTGCATTGCCATGAGCAGCACAGACGGTCTTGTCCGCGGCATTGATGCGGTGGACACGGGCAGAAAGATCAGCGTTCCCGTTGGGGAAGGGACTCTCGGCAGAATTTTCAACGTTCTGGGTGAGCCCGTGGACGAGAAGCCCGAGCCCGAGAATGCAGAGCGTTGGGAAATCCACCGTCCCGCTCCTTCCTACGAGGAGCAGAGCACATCCACGGAGATTCTGGAGACCGGTATCAAGGTTGTAGACCTGATCTGCCCTTACGCAAAGGGCGGTAAGATCGGTCTGTTCGGCGGTGCGGGTGTTGGTAAGACGGTCCTCATCATGGAGCTGATCAACAACGTTGCCAAGGAGCACGGCGGTATATCCGTATTCACCGGCGTTGGCGAGCGTACCCGTGAAGGAAACGACCTTTACAACGAAATGGCGGAATCCGGCGTACTTGCCAAGACCGCTTTGGTGTACGGTCAGATGAACGAGCCTCCGGGGGCAAGAATGAGAGTCGGTCTTTCGGGGC
>JAZQUQ010000108.1:0-6311 GCA_045631365.1 Eubacteriales bacterium
CTATGAACACAAACAACGATTGGCACACCATTTCCGCGGAGGAAACCGCCAAACGGCTGAACGTCAATCCTTATATTGGTCTTTCCGAAAAGGAAGCGCGCCGCAGACGGTCCAAGTACGGCAAAAACCGTATCTGGCACGTGGTAAAAACCGATCCGAGAAAGGCGATTCTCACCACAGCGGGGGATTTATCCACCGTACTCCTCCTCATCACCGCGGTTCTCGCCCTCTTTTTTGAGGAACGCAGAGAAGCGCTCACCGTATGCATCATCCTTGCCGCGGGAGCACTCCTTCGCATTATTACTTACCTGAAGGCAAAGAGAATCATTGAGGTAAACGCCGGGGAAAACGTCCCCACCGCCGCCGTTCTCCGTGACGGAACCCTCCGCCTCATCAGCTCCGCCGATCTCGTGCCGGGAGATATCGTACTCCTCCATCCCGGGGATACCGTCCCCTGCGACGGCAGAGTGATCTCGGAAACCGATTCCCTCGTTTCGGAACACGGCATTACGGAAAACAAGGATCAGGTTCACAAATACAACACCACCATCCGCTCCAAACCGGGAAGTGCCGCCATCCCCTGCGAAAGCCGTCCCAATATCCTTTACGCCGGCTCCACCGTCCTGTCGGGCAATCCCCGTATGATCGCCTGTGCCACGGGAGAGGATGCATTGGTTTCCATGAAGCAGGGAGGCATTGAACTTCCCGCAGGGGACAACCTCCCTCTCATTGAACGGCTGGAAGGACGGTGCAGAGCCTCGGAGCTTCTGATGCTGGCATTTGTGGCGTTGATCTCTGCCCTTTCCCTCTTTCTCAACACCAATCTCCGTCTGGAGCAGGTCTTCTTCGCCGCAGTCTCCACGGCAGCCGCCGCCATGAGCGGATATCTCACTTCCATCGGTTTCATTATCATTGCCGTTTCGGCACAAAGCTCCGCAGGTCACGGGAAAACGCCTTTCCAAAGCCTCGGACGTGCCGTCATCACCGACTGTGCAGCCATGGAGCAAATTGCCGCAACGGACTGCGTGATTCTCGGAGACGTCTCCCTTTTGAAATCGGGGAAAGCCCTCCTCCACCGCTTCTTCGCCGACGGTAAAATTCAAAATGATCCCTCCGCCTCCCCCGATTCTCTCGGAAAGCTCCTTTCCCTTGCCGCAGACGCCGTGGGTACGGGAAAAGAAGGAAGCTCCCTTGCAAGCGACGGAAAGGATACGCCCCTCCGCGAACGGGAACAGCTGATCCGCAAGGCAGGTCTTCTGTTTACCGAAACGGTAGGCAAAAACCCCTTCCTCACCAACCGAATCGTAGACCGCGGCAATTCCCCCTTAACGGGCGGTTTGGATCTCGCCATCTGCCTTTCGGAAGACACATCTTCCCCCTATGCGGCGGCTGCCGGTGACGTACAGACCGTCCTCCGCTGTTGTACCATGTGCAGAACGGAAAAGGGTCTCCTTCCCCTCACGGCAGAACGAAAAAAAGCAATCTTCACCGAAGCCGTGCGGCTGGAATACATCGGTGCGAAAATCCTTGCCGTGGCTTCCCGTCCCGCGCCCTATCTGACCCTTTCCAAAGCCCCCACCCTTCTCACCGAAATGTGCTTTGAAGGCTTCTTTTCCCTTGCCGAAATGCCCGCGGAAGGGGTTCGTGAAACCGTTTCCGAACTGAAAAAAGCGGGCACGCGAGTGATCCTTCTCTCCTCCTCACCGGAACACGATCTCTACTACGGTCACGATCTGGGACTTTTCGGAAAGAAGACCAAAATCGTGCCTCACACCTGTGAAAAAGAAATTCTGCAGACCGAAAAAAGCCTCATTGTCACCGTTCCTCCTTACGGGCATACGGGGACGGAGCAGGAGCTTGCCGCCGCCTCTGCCCGATACCGTGTGGTGAAAAACGCAGGGAAAAACACCGCCTTCCTCACCAAAGAAGCGCTGGATTCCCGCGGACTTTCCGCCTCGGACTGCGGAATCGCCGTCAGCCGATCGAGCAGAAAAGCGGTAGCCCAATCCCTGAAAAATCACGCCGTCATCGCCGTTTATCCGTTAGGATACCCGAACGGAGCTCCTCACGGAGGGGAAGAGCACGGCGGCTTCACCGAAGGAATTCGGGCACTGAAGGAAGCAAAACGCGCCCTTCTCAACACGGAGAACGCCTCCCTGTATCTGACCGCTTCTCAGCTTGCGCGACTGTTTGTCCTGCTTTTCGGAATTCTGTTCGGGCTGACCATCCCGTCCCCTGCCGCGGTCCTTGCGGGGGGAATTCTGCTGGATTTCGGGGCAGTCCTCTCCATGGCCTTTGAAAAGGCGCCCAAAGATGCCCTTGCCATCCCCCATCGGGAAACGCCCAATCTGTTGGAACAGATCAAAAAGACCGTGCTTCTCGGTATTTTCTCCGCAGCGCTGTCTGTCTCCATCCCCCCTCTTGCCAAGGTGCTCTCTCCCCTATTCCACGTTCATGCGCTGACCGTCAAGGAGTCTGTCTCCTTGGTAACGGCAAGTATGTTCCTCTCTACCCTCGTCCTTGCCATCTGCTTTATGAAGCGGGGACGGGTACTCCGCCGTGGAATCACGTTCCATTCCGCCATTCTCTGCTGCTCTGCGGCAGTTCTTGCGGTCTCCGCCCTCCTTCTGTTTGAGAAGCACACCGCTTCCCTGATCGGAGGGGCTCCCGTACCGTGGCATTGGGCGTGTCTCGCTCTTCTGCCGCCCTTGGTCCTGTTCGCGACCATAGAAATCGGCGCAGGAATCCTTCGGGCAAGAAAAAAGAAATAACTCCCATATACCAAACGGGGGAAGAAAACCTGAAAAAGGTTCTCTTCCCCCGTAAATTCCACCTGTAATTTCCCCGATCGTTTATACAGTTCCGGTAACGGTCAGAACTGCGATACCGGGTTCCGCAATCACAATACCGGTGACAGGGTCTCTCGTGTAGGTTGCCGCAGGTACCGTAATCTGTCCGGGAACGGTTTCAAACACACCGGTGACGGCATCATAGGTGTAGTTTACGCCCGCCGTCCATACGGCACCGTTGAAGGTTACCGTGATGGGGTTCAGCACGGGATCAAAGACATCCCTTACCGTCACGTTATCCGTAGCCACAGCGGGAGTATTTCCCGTATTGCGGATGACGAAAGTATAGGTCAGCTGACCGTTCTCGGCAACCACGGTAGGACTAAGCGACTTCGTAATGGAAAGCTCCGCTTCTTCTTCCGTATCCACCGTTTCGGTAACAATCAGATCGTTTGTCAGACCGCCGCCTGTAACCGCCGCCTGATTGGTGATGGTTCCGCCCACCTCAAGGGGAGCATACTCGTTCACCGTAGCGGAATAAATGATCAGCGCATTGCCGTTTGCGGGGACGCCGATTCCGCTGATCACCAGATATCCTGCCGCAGACACTGTGGGAGGAGCCTGAAGCACACCGTTCACGTAATACTGAACGGAACCGTCCTCATAGGTGAGGGGAATTACCTCTGTTCCGCCGACGGTAAATGCACCCAAATTATCCGTAACGGTAAGTCCGGTGAAGGGAGTTGTTCCCGAATTCACGATACTGATGACGTACGTCACCGTATCCCCGAGGCTGTACGCCCCGTATACCGCTGTCTTGTCTGCCGAAAGCACCTCCGTGATCTCACCTGTCACCACGTTGGAATTGGTCACCGTATCACGGTAGGACAGCGTCGCTCGGTTTGAAAATGCTGCCATTTGAACACCTCATTTTTTCAAGTCTCTTGAGGAGCGATTGCCCCTCACCCACATTATATGGGGAAACGGGAAAGGTGTTCTTACCAATGAAAAAGACTGTACGCTCCTCCCTTCATGGGATGCCGCCGTACAGTCTTTTTCTGTTATTTTGTTTCGTCAAACCGATCCATGTAATAAGGTGTTCCGATGAAGCCTGCTTGGATGAAATCCTTCATGTTGTGACGGATAATATAATCGATATAGGATACGGTCATTCGTGCAGTCAGAAGATATCCCATGGGATTAAGATGATCAAAAAGATAGAAAAGCTCCTGGAATTTCTCATCGTATGCAGGGGCATACTTTCTGAAGTCAATGACATATGTATAAGGAAACAACTCCGCAAGATCATAAAGAAGCTCAGAATGGGCATCCCCCAGACGGAGCGCCACCTCATCTTCCCCTCGGTCGTGGGGCATGGTCATAAGGAAGAACCGTGCATGAGGCTCAATCTCCTTGTATCTTTGGATGATCTGTGCGTAATAGCCGGCAAAATTCTTCTTATTGTTCCGCCAATCGGAAAGGTCAACGTCTGCCGCAGAGCCAAGCTCCTTGTGGTCGTTGATAATATCGTTGACCCCCAGCGCAAGGATGTATGCCTGTGCTTTTTTCTCGGGATTCCAAAAATCCCTTTGTTCCGCAAAAGATTTCATGTATTCCTCGGAACTCATGCCGCCGCGGGAGAAATTGTAAACCTTGCAGCCCGCGATTCGTGCAATATACTGCCCCCAAGAATAGTCATACATATCGTGCCAGGATTTCTTGCCGTCATCGGTGATTGACACGAATTCCCCCGATGAGAGGCTGTCTCCTACACAAGCAATGGTGCGAAAAATCCCCACAAATCCCCCGTCGGCGGGGAAGGTGTCAAGGGGCTTTTCGTCGGGATTGCTGAACATTACATCAAGATTCATATGCTGCCTCCTTTTGATCAAATCGATCCATATAGAATTCTGTGCCGATAAAGCCCGCCTGGATGAAATCCTTCATATTATGGCGGATAATATAATCGAGATAGGATACCACCATCCGTCCCGTAAGGAGATAGCCCATGGGATTGAGATGATCGAAGAGGAAGAACTTTTCCTGGAATTCTTCATCATACCGAGGGGCATACTTCCGAAAATCCATGACATAGGTATAGGGGAAGAACTCCGCCAAACTGTACATCAGTTTTGCATGAGCATCGCCGTACTGCAGCGCATCCTTGTCATCCCCGCGGTCGTGGGGGATGGTCATGAGGAAGAAACGGGCGCGGGGTTCGATCTCCTTATACCGCTGGATGATCTGCCCCACATATCCCGCGAAATTCTTTGTGTTGTTCCGCCAGTCGGAAAGGTCGATGTCCGCGGTAGATCCCACATCGCCGTGGTCGTTGATAATGTCGTTGACACCGAGGGCAATGATATACGCCTGCGCTCTTTTTTCGGGATTCCAGATGTCAAGTTCATCCCCGAAGTTTTCGCAGAAGTATTTTGCCGTCATGCCGCCGCCCGCAAAGGTATGTACCTTGCAGCCCGCCATTCGTCCCAGATACTGTCCCCAGGAATAGTCGTGATTGTCACGGTAGCGGAAGTGCCCCTCCGGTGTTTGGGTTACGAACTGCCCTGCGGAAAGGCTGTCGCCGATACAGGCCACGGTACGGAAAATCCCGCAGAAGCCGCCGTCTGCGGGGAAGGTGTCAAAAGGTTTTTCGTTCGGATCACCGAACATTGCATCAAGATTCATTTTATACCTCACAATAGGGAATGATAGCTTTATCTTACTGTTTTTTCCCTCGGATTACAATAGGTTCCGCCGATTTTTCACAAATTTGTAACACAGAATCCCTCCCCCAAAAGGCACATCGCCGCTTTACCAAAATATCGCTTTAAAAAGTTAAAATTTCTCTTGACAACAGCATCCCAAATGATTATAATATACTATTATCGGTTTGAAAAAGCCGATATCTCCATTTGATCGATCCGTCCCATGCTTCCGTATTCTCACATCAGAAGCAAGCATCACCGAGGAGGTATGAAGTGAATCCTGTTGATATTGCAATTGCAGCTCTGCTCCTGATTCTGCTGGCAGCTGCAGTCGTTTTTGTCGGCACAAAGCGTCGGAAAGGCTGCTGCCAATCGGACGAAACCGCAGAAAAACGCATCAAGGTCAGCGATAAAAATCCCCGCCATTATCCCTTCTGCGTAAGGGTGAGCATCTCCGGCATGACCTGTCCGAAATGCTGCGCCCGTGTAGAAAACGCCCTCAACGCCAAAGGTACCGTCTGGGCAAAGGTCAATCGGAAGGACGGCTCCGCTTTGGTCCGCATGAAGGAAGAGCTCCCCGACGACACCCTCCGCAGAATCGTTTCCCGCGAAGGCTTCACCGTGGTGGGAATCGAGAAAATCAGCTGATCTCATCATAATTTGCATAAAAACACCGATGAAAACCGTCGAAAAGGTAGTCATTCGGTGTATTGTTTTTTTTGGTGGGTTATGGTATAATTTATCAATTTATAGCAATAAAGTAATAAAATTATTTATGAAGGAGTTCCCATGAAAGACAAAATCAAGGCTTATCTGA
>JAZQUQ010000109.1:0-5058 GCA_045631365.1 Eubacteriales bacterium
CCTTGGGGTGAAGCAGGTTGGGGGGATTTGCGGCGCTCTTCTGACCAATCTTTCCGCGTGGCTGTCGGGGGTATGGTTTGATTTGGAGCTTGTGGGCGGTGCATTCAAAAAAATCGCCGATCTCTTCCCCTTTGTACACGCAGCAGAAATGGAAAAGGCGTTGTTCCGCGGGGATTTTGACTCGGCGGCAGGGCATATCCTCCCCATTGTTCTGTACAGCGTGGGGATCACAGGGGCAGCGGTTCTTTGTTTCCTTGGGCAAATGAAAAAACAGTAAGGGATTGAGAGAATGAAATACAAGCTCATTATTGATAAAAATGCAGAAGAAGAAATCGTTGTGACCGTCCGCGCGCCCTCCACTTTGACGGAACAGATCGAAAATCTCGTCCACAGTTATTCCGGTTCGGACGGGGTGATGGGCTACCGAGAGGACGAAATGCGGAAACTGGCCTTTGGAGAAATTGAATGCATCACGGTTCTTGATCGAAAAGTGATCGCTATTGATTTGGATGGAACTCACTACCGCGTGCAGGACCGGCTCCGTGATTTGGAGGAGGTGCTTCCGTCTTATTTTATCCGCATTAACAAATCCACCCTTGCCAACGAGCACCGGATTCTGCGGTTCGATGCGGTATTCAGCGGCGGTGTGGATGCTGTGTTCCGATGTGGCTATCGGGAGTACGTTTCCAGACGCTGTTTTGCAGAAATCAAAAGGAGATACGAAGGGATATGAAAAGGGTTGTTTTGGAATTTCTCCGCCGAGGGCTGAGTGCCTGCGGATTGGGTCCGCTGGTGCTGGCGGTTTTCTATTTGATTTTACAGGCGGGGGGGAATCTTGAAACCCTGACCGTCAACGAGGTCTGTGTGGGAATTGTATCCCTGTCTGCCCTTGCTTTTATTGCAGGGGGGATGAATTCCATATATCAGATCGAACGACTCCCCCTGATGGTGGCGATTCTGATTCACGGCGGTGTATTGTATCTCGGCTATTTGGGGACCTATCTGATTAACAATTGGCTGGAATGGGGAATGGTGCCCGTTTTGGTCTTTTCCGCCATTTTTGTTGTAGGATATCTGGTGATCTGGGCGATTATTTATTCCGTCATCAAAAGAAAGACCGCAAAACTTAACGAGATGCTGAAACAAAAGCAGCAGCGGGCGTGAGAAAGCTCCGTTGCTTCGGGCAAACGAAAAAGGGGCTGTTGCAAGTATGAAAGTCGGGGGAAGGAAAACTTTTTGAGAAAAGTTTTTCTCCCTCCCCTGCTTAATGCGACAGCCCCTTTTTGATATGTGGAATCGAACCCGGTCGCATTTTCCTTCGGAAAAAAGCTCCGAAAGTTCCCCTGACGGAATACTGATAATAAAGTATTCCGCAGCTGCGTTTCTGTAGCGGAAGGGGAGAGACATCCCCGGAACTTTCACAGGGATTCTCATCCTCAACAAGACGAAAAAAAGCTCCATGTCTGATGACATAGAGCTTTTTTTATGACCCGTAGGGGAATCGAACCCCTGTTACTGCCGTGAAAGGGCGGTGTCTTAGCCTCTTGACCAACGGGCCATATGAAAACCACAATTACCAAAGCTTGGTGACCCGTAGGGGAATCGAACCCCTGTTACTGCCGTGAAAGGGCGGTGTCTTAGCCTCTTGACCAACGGGCCGTAACAGCTTTGGTAAATTGTGGTTGGTAGCGGAAGTTGGACTTGAACCCACGACCTATCGGGTATGAACCGATTGCTCTAGCCAGCTGAGCTATTCCGCCATTTGTTACAACTTGATGAACAAATTTGTAACTTTCTGTGTTCTGTCCCGAACACGATGATATTATATCACAAATGAATTCTTTTGTCAACACCTTTTTTCAAAAAAATCCAGTTTTTTTCTCATCTTTTTTTAAAGCTCAATAACGGAAGCCAAAGAGGTCGGAAAGCATCTCCAATACCTTGAATCGGACACGGTAGACAGGGGCGGAATCCTTTTGAATCATGCGGTACTGTTCGGGAGTGAATCCTGCCGCGATATATTCGCTTTGACTGTCGGTTTTCGGGGCGGCGGTTACGGAAAAGGAATTGCACACCGAAGGGAACAGAACGCACCACCAGTTTTTTCCTTCTCCTTTCCCCACGGTGATTTTCATGGAGGTATATACTCCTGCGGGAAGGGTGATCTCGTCGTAAACCCGTGTGGGGTATTCTTCCCGAACAAGGGATGCTGTGGCTGTCAGATCATAGCCGTTTTCCCGTATTACCTTCTCCGCCACAGCTTTGATCCCATCTGTTTGATCCTCCAGAAGGGCGGCAGCGGAATCAAAATCCCCGCATTGGGACAGCATGGGGGAAACATACGAGAGTACAGCATCTCGGACCTTCAGCTTCAGCGCCTGATCCTCTGCGGAATCCGATTCGGCAAGAACGTGAAAACGGATCACGTTTTCATAGACGATCTCCTCTCCGTGAATGGGGAGAACAGACAGGATCGCGGCTGTGATGAGAATGGATAAGGCAAGAGAGGCAAAAATCTTCATATGTATGCTCCTTTTTGTCCGATGTGTTTACGTTATTATGCTTCCCGTTTTCAAAGGAGTTATTCACCGCAGACGGAGATTTTTGTTTTTGACTGCCGTTTCTCAAAAAACTATGGAAATTCATTGAAGAATGTGGTATACTGTTTATATTATGAATTGTTTTGGTCGGCGTTAGGACAGGAAAGGAAGGATCTCGGTGAAAATTATTATTGTAGGCGGCGGCAAGGTGGGCTTGACCCTTGCGGAGTCGCTCCGTGCGGAGAATCACGATATTGCGCTGGTTGACCCCAATGGAAAATTGATTGAGTCGGCTGCGACGGAATACGATATTCTGGGTATTGTGGGTTCCGGTGCCTGCTGTGAGGATTTGCGTGCGGCAGGAGCGGAAAAGGCGGACATTCTGATCGCCACCTCCTCCGAGGACGAATTGAATATCCTTTCCTGCGTGATTGCAAACGGGATGGGCACCCATCGGTGTATCGCCCGTGTCCGCGACCCCAATCTCATGGGGCAGCTTCCCTTTATGAGAGACAAGCTGGGGCTTTCCGCTATGGTGAACCCCGAACTGTACGCCGCGGGAGAAATTTCCCGTATTATCCGAATGCCCTCCGCAATCCGCGTGGATTCCTTTGCCAAAGGACGGATTGACCTTGCGGAGGTTAAGATTGAGGCGGAGAGCCGTCTGGACGGGCTGAAGCTGAATCAACTGCCCTCCGCTTACCGTTCTAAGCTGCTGATCTGTGCGGTAAATCGGGAGAACGACGTCATCATCCCCGGCGGTGATTTTCAGCTTCTGGCGGGGGATAAAATCCACGTTACCGCTCCTCATGCGGAGTTGGCATCCTTTTTCCGAGAACAGGGGATGGTAAACCAAAAAATCCGCAACGTCATGATCGTGGGCGGCGGTCGGATTGCGTATTATCTTACAAGACAGCTTTTGGATTCGGGCATTGCGGTGAAGATTATCGAGCGGGATCACGACCGCTGTCTGGAACTGAGCAGCGCTTTCCCCAAGGCACGGATCATCTGCGCGGACGGTACCAAGCAGGATATTCTGATCGGCGAGGGACTTGCTTCCGCTGACGCATTTGTGGCGCTGACGGGAGTAGATGAAGAAAACATCATTCTTTCCATGTACGCCAAGCAGCAGGGAGCGGCGAAGGTAATCACCAAGATCAACAAGCCCAGCCTGAAGCAGATGACGGAGAGCGTGGGGCTGGACAGCCTGATCTCCCCCAAAATGCTCACCGCCAATATGATCGTCCAGTACGTCCGTGCGGTGCAGAATTCGGAGGGAAGCAATATTTCCACCCTCTATAAGCTCCTTGACGGACAGGTGGAGGCAATCGAATTTATCGCAAGGGCGGGAAGCCACGTGCTGAACATCCCCTTAAGCGTTCTTTCTCTGAAAAAAGATCTGCTGATTGCGGGTATTATCCGCGGAAGTAAGGTCATTATTCCCTCGGGCCGTGACTGTATTGAAGCGGGCGACAGCGTCATTGTGGTAACGTCCAACCGCTACTTCCGCGACTTGGACGAGATTATGGCATGAGATATTAATGATAATTTCCCGAAGAAGGGAGGCGTTCGATTTTGAACAAACGCATTATTTTTTACAGTCTCGGTAAAATCATGGCAATGGCATCGGCGCTGTTTTTGGCTCCGTGCCTCATATCCTTGATTTACAGAGACGGAAATCTTCACTGTTTTTTGATTCCCGGTGTGCTGATGTTCCTTGCGGGGATGCTCTGCCTTCGGTTTAAACCGAAAAAATTCAAATCCTACGCAAGAGAAGGCTTTGTGACCGTTGCACTCATGTGGATTGCATTTTCCGTGTTCGGTGCTCTTCCGTTCCGAATCGACGGATGCATCCCTTCCTTTGTGGATGCGTTTTTCGAAACGGTTTCGGGCTTCACCACCACAGGCTCCACCATTCTGACCGATGTGGAAGCCCTGTCTCACAGTATGCTGTTCTGGCGAAGTCTTACCCATTGGGTTGGGGGCATGGGAGTGCTTGCTCTCGCCATTGCTCTGATGCCCGGTACCGGCGGAAATGACGAGGAACGGGATTCGGCAGTTCATCTTCTCCGTGCGGAATCCCCGGGCCCCACTTTCGGCAAGCTGGTATCCCGTCTCAGCCGAAATTCCCGTATTCTCTACGGAATTTACACGGTAATGACCCTCATTCTGATCCTACTTCTTGTGATCGGTGGAATGCCCCTCTTTGACAGCGTGCTGAATGCCTTCGGTACCGCGGGTACGGGCGGCTTCGGCATCAAAAACGCCAGCATCGGCTATTACGACAGCCCGTATTTTGATGGAGTGATCGGTGTTTTCATGCTCCTTTTCGGAGAAGTCTGCTGTTATCCGAGCAAAGCGTTACGCAGATTGTTGTACAAAGTGGCACCGTTCGCGGTATCCCATGTGACATGCTCAAAGCATGCCAGCAAAGCCTGCACGGCTGCGGGAGACAGAGTATTTGCGGGTTCGCCGAGCTCATACTCTGTGACCTTGCCGTTTGACACGGTCTTGGCCT
>JAZQUQ010000110.1:0-7590 GCA_045631365.1 Eubacteriales bacterium
CCTCGATCATCTCCACGGTTTCCGCATAAGGCTTGCCGAAATATACGGGACTGACCCCGGTGGAAGCGGTCACGCAGGCTGCGATGGCTCCGCTGTCGGGGATAAAGCCTGTCTCCGTGGGGCAGTTGTAATCGGGGTGGGTGCAGAGGTATTCCGCACCGTATCGGATGAAATCGCAGGCAGCGGTCAGCTTTTCGTAGGTCAAAGTGGTATCAAAGCTGGTGACCACGATATCGGCATTCCGACCATCGGGGGTACCGTCCCGCTTGGAGACGAGGTTCACTCCTGCGGCGGAAAACTGATCCCAAAGCTCGGGGGTGCCGAGAAGATAGACCGTCTTCCCTGCCCGCTTTCGGGTAAGGAACGCCGCCGTCACGTTGCCGGAGGAAAGAATCTCCGAAGGATCGGGTTCAAACCCCAGCCGCGTCAGCTTTTCAAGATAAAACTCCGGCGAGTGGGAGGCGTTGTTGGTGAAAAACAGCACCCGCTTCCCCGCTTTGCGGAGTTTTTTGATGAACTCAATGGCAAAAGGGAACGGGTTTCCCCCAAGGTAAATGGTGCCGTCCATATCGAAGATGAACAGGTCTTTGGAGAGAAGAAGCTCTCCCGCTTTTTGACATTCACGAAGCATAATGTTCTCCTTAATTATTTCAATAACTTTCTTTTTCGATTCTGATTCATCCCGTCTCCGCTCTTGCATTTTCCGAAAAAGTATGGTATACTGTCAAAAACAGCAGTTTCGTGCAGAATACCATATTTAAAGGAACAGAACAATGAGAAAGAACATCGTTATCGGCATCGACGTCGGGGGAAGCACCACGAAAATCGTGGGGTTCGACATTCCCGATTCCTCTACCGCAAAACATAAACTGATCGCCCCCCTTTTTGTAAAAGCCAACGACCCCATCACGTCCATCTACGGCGCTTTCGGCAAATTCCTTGACGAAAACGATCTGGAGCTTGCCGACATCAGCAAGGTGATGATCACGGGTGCAGGCTCTTCCCACATCACCAAGCCCATCTACGGTCTCACCTGCGAGCTGATCGAGGAATTCGAATCCATCGGTCGAGGCGGGCTGTATCTTTCGGGGCTGAACCGCGCCATCGTCACAAGCTGCGGTACGGGTACTGCCCTCTGCTATGCGGAAAAGAAGGGCGAGCAATACGACATCCGTTATCTGGGCGGTACGGGTGTAGGCGGCGGCACTTTGGTAGGACTTTCCAAAATGTTGTTGGACATGAACAACGTAGACCATATCTCCGAGCTTGCGGAGCAGGGGTCTCTCAACCGCGTGGACCTGAAGATCAGCGATCTGACCCGTGCGGATATCGTTCCCGGCTTCTCCGACACCATGACCGCTTCCAATTTCGGTAAGATCAGCGATCTTGCCACCAAAAGCGACATCGCCTGCGGTATCATCAACATGGTGTTCGAAACCATCGGTATGGTCTCCCGCTTCGCCGCACAGAATTACGGCATCCGCGATATTGTCCTCACGGGCAACCTCTCCGGCGTCAAGCAGGCGGCTCCCGTCTTCGACACCCTCAACAAAATGTTCGACTTGAACTTCATCATACCCCAAAACTCCCGCTTCGGCACCGTCATCGGCGCGGCGCTGGCGGGGTGTCAGAAGTAACTTGGGGAACTTGGGGAACTTGGCGGGGAGAACCTTTTTACAAAAAGTTCCTCCCCGGAATTTCGGCTTTCCGAAATTCACCCTCCTCAAAAAACTTTATACATTACATCGGATGTTGTGATTCAAAACCATAACATGGATATTAAATGTTGAAACTCAATAACGGCACAGACAGACTGCTATCTGCTTGTGCCGTTGTTTTTTATTTATTTTATTCCTTCCACACGCGGATGAGGGATTCTACCTTACCCAGCTTGTCGCAAATACCGCGGATTTCACTGAGGTCTGCGCTTCCCACGATTGCTTCCAGAACGCCGCTTTCGTCGGATTCGATCACCTCAACCTTGTCGCAGGTGTTCTTCAGAAGCTCGAGGGCATCGGATACGGATTCGGGTACGCAGCGAACGTAATAATCAAACTTCAGCTCAGCGAAGGGAACGATGCCCTTTGCTGTTTTTTCGAATACGGGAGCAGTCTCAGCCGCTGCCGCACCGGAGAGAACGGCACATACGTCGCTCACCACCGCACTTGCCGTGGGGAAACGTCCCGCGCCTCTGCCGTAGAACATCAGCTGACCGTTCATGGGGCTTGCTGTCATAACGCCGTTGAATACGTCGCTGATGTGAGCAAGAGGACAGCTGTTAGGCACAAACTGAGGGCAAACGTACAGACACAGGCTGTCATTCGCATGGTCGATCACAGCGGAAGCAATCAGCTTTACCGCACCGCCCCACTTTGCCGCAGCCTTGTTGTCAGCAGCGCTTACCTTGGTCATGGTTTCCGCGTAAGCACAGTCGTTTTCCACCAGCTTACCCGATGCCAGCGCTGCAAGAATCATAATCTTACGCTTGGCGTCGATACCGTCCACGTCGTTTGTGGGGTTGCTTTCCGCATAACCCAGAGCCTGTGCTTCGGAAAGTGCTTCCTCAAAGGAGCAGCCGCTTTCCTTCATTCTTGTAAGGATATAGTTGGTGGTACCGTTGAGGATACCGTCGATCTTGTTGATCTGATCGCCTGCAAGGGAGGTTGTGAAAGGACGGATCACGGGAATACCGCCGCCAACGCTTGCTTCAAACATATAGGAAACGCCGTTTTCCTTTGCACAGCGGAGAAGCTCGTCACCGAACGCGGCAACCACTTCCTTGTTGGAGGTAACCACGCTCTTGCCGCTGCGGAGAAGTGCCATGGAGTATTCGTACGCAGGATGAGATCCGCCCATGGTTTCGCAGACAACGGAGATTTCCTTGTCCTCTACCAGAGGCTGGATATCGTGAACCACACGGTCACCGTAGGGAGAATCGGGGAATTCACGCAGGTCAAGGATGTACTTTACGTTGACGCTGTCCCCAACCATTTTTTCGATAGACTTTCTATTTTCGTCGATTACCGCAGTAATGCCGCCGCCTACCACGCCGTAACCGATAATTCCGATATGCTTCATATTTATTTCCTCGCTCTCTTTTACTGATAAATTATATGTTATCACATTGTAACGGAAAAATCAATACGTTTTTCCGCCCCCGAAGGAATTTTCCGTCAAAAATCCCCTTTTCGGCGGAAATTTATTCAACTTTCCCGTCTTCCGCATGCTCCGCGGAGGATTCTTCCGTGAACGCAAGAACAAAAAGCTCGCGGATCCGTGCACTTTCGCCCTTCGCGTAAAGATAGCCGAACAGCGCCTCAAAGCCCGTTGCACGGCGATATTCCGATACGGTGGAATGCTTCGGCGTGTTGCCGTGAACACAGTTTCTGCCTCTGCGGTATGCATCCTCTTCCCCCTCCGTCAGCACGGGGAGTAGTTTCTCAAGGGCTTTGCTCTGTGCACTCGCGGTCACGTAAGCAAGAGCTTCCACGCTGGGGCGGGTGCATCCTCTTTTCACAAGATACTCTCTCACCAGCAGTTCATACACGCAGTCGCCGAGGTAAGCAAGCTGTGCGGCGGAAATTTGCTCTGCGGGGGTCTTGAATTCCTCTGTCATAAGGTTGATCTGTTCTGCCATTCTGTCTCCTTTTTCCTTCCCCTGTTTCGCGGAAAAGGCTTTTCTTCCCCAATATCATACCACAAATGAATGAAAATTACAAGAGCGCGGAAAGAAAAAGACGGATGATCCGTGCGGAAAGGGATAATCCCGGTCCCACTGTCGGTTTGTGTAGCTGTCACAAACCACTTGTGCAACTGTCACAAACCAAATGCGGATTTTTAGTATGCATTGCATCTTGTTTTTTTACGGAATATTCTGTATAATTGTGAAAGTAAATATTCGAATCAAACGAAAGGAATCTTATATGAAACAAACACGCTCCCAAAAGCTTACGGCGTTGATTCTTGCCGCTGTTATGCTGGCGTCCTCCCTTGTTTCCTGCGGAGAGGGAACCGCAAAGGAAACGGAAAAAACCACGGAAACCGTCAAAATCACGGAAACCAATGCTCCCGACACCGATTCACCCAATACACAAGCCATTGAAACCGATGCACCCGAGATCCCGTCCCTCCCCTCTCTGATTACCGAAAACGGACTGGCGAAGGCACACATCGTCCTCTTTGATGGCGCCTCCGCCCGTGAAAAGAAGGCGGCAGAGGAACTTGTCTACCACGTCAAGCTGGTCAGCGGCGCGGATATCACCGTGACCAACACCGTGCAGGACGACAGCCTCCCCATCATCATCGCCACACCCGACACACTTCCCGAGCTTGAGACCATGTTCCCCGAGGATCTCGCTTGGCTCCGCGTGACAAAGGAAGAAAAGGAAGACGGCGGCTACAAACGCTGGGGCAGCGACGGCTTTTCCATTCGTCAAAAGGATGGTAAAATTTACATCTTCGGTGCAACCGCAGAAGGTGCGCTGAACGGTGTTTACGACTTTATTGAAGAAAACCTCGACGTAATTTGGGTCGGAAGCGATGAAGCGGGCATTATTTACGACGCAACACCCACCCTCAACGTAATCAAGGCAGACTACAGAGAAAAATCCCCCTTCCAGATCCGTATGAGAGCGGGAAATGTCATCCTCTGTGAACGGAACAAGTACAACACCGTGGCACGTCCCATTGGAGGCGAGCATAACATCAAGGGTCTTCTCACCTCCAGCCCCACTTATGATCCCAACGAAACCGAATATTGGGAAAACTATAAGGACGGCACTGCAATGAACGCCTCTTCTTCCCGTCAAGTCAACTACTGGAGCAAGAAAACCGCACAGGTCATTGTGGACAGCGTTATTGCCAAGCTGGATGCCTACAGCGATGCGGATCGTCCCACCTTCTTTACGGTCAGCATGGAAGACCTTGGCTTTGTTTCCGGTGTATATCCCCAGATGAACGAGCCTTTCGAATACGCTCCCGGTCAGTTTGTGGAGCCTCAGAACGAGCGTTATCAATCCACTGTTTACTTCTCCTTCATCAATTATGTAGCAAAGGGCGTTGCCGAGAAGTATCCCGATGTTGTGATCAATACGCTGGCGTACTCCTTCTCCGTTATGCCCCCGCTCTGCGAGCTGGAGGAAAACATCATGCTGTGGTTTTGCCCTTATGATGAAGACTACACCCAGGACAGCTTTGCCGTTGCTATTGCGGAAGGCGAGGCAGGTATCAATTCGACAGACCCCGCAGTTCTTCAGGCACAGTGGTATGAGGAATGGTGCGAGAAGTTCCCCGACAACGGCATTCTGATTTACAACTATTACTTCATCCACAAGGGTGCCGGCTGGTATGAGCGTCCCTTCTGGTACAGACTGCAGAACGATATGCAGTATTACGCAGAAACCGGTGCTTACGGAACCACCACCTGCGGTGCTTTCGACGATTTGGGTCAGAATAACTACGGCTGGACGGAGGCCTCCCACAACGGATACCCCGCCGACTCGATTTATCACTTCACCTCAGCCGAAGCATATAGTATGAATATGCTTATGGTATGGCTGTTCCTCAAGCTGGGTTGGGATCCCTATGAAGATGTCGATGCGCTGATTGAGAAATTCTGTGATAAGGTTTACGGTGATGCTGCCGACGAAATGAAGGAATACTACGATATTCTTTATAAGGGTTGGAGCTACAGTGCCACAGAAATTCTCCCCAGCGAGTTCAATGCGAAGATTAAGCTCCACCTTTCTCAGGAATATTACTTCAACTATTTCCTTGATATTGAGACCGAGGACGGCGTGTACATTCTCGATGCTCTCAAGGATGCCATCACCCGTGCATACGAAGCGGCAGACGACAAGGCAAAGGAATTCATCCGCTGGACCTACGAAGTTTATCAGGATTGGGAACGCTTCCTCTGATAAACAACCGAAACCCGATACTAAAGAGAATCGCCCTGTTTACAATGGGCGGTTCTTTTTTTCATTCGCAAAAACCTTGCAAAATCTCCCCGTATTTCAAAAAATATATGGCAAAAATGTTCATTGATTGTTTTTCGAAATTGATGTATAATAATGATGATTCAAACACAATTCTACCATGATTATACCGACAGGAGGATTCTGTCGACAGGAGGTCTCTGTCATGATATACGACGTATTGATTATCGGCGCAGGAGTAACGGGGGTCATGACCGCCCGTCTTCTTTCATCAAAAAAATGCTCCGTAGCGGTCGTTGAAGCGGAATGCGACGTGGCGATGGGCGCAACCCGCGCCAATTCCGCCATTGTTCACGCAGGATATGACTGCAAGCCCGGCACCCTCAAGGCAAAGCTCAACGTCAGAGGAAACGTGCTGATGAAAGAGCTTTGCAGCCAGCTTGACGTACCCATTCGCTGCTGCGGTTCCCACGTGGTGGCGTTCGGCGAAGAGGATATGGAAACGCTGAAGGAACTTTACCAAAAGGGAATTGAAAACGGTGTCCCCGACATGAAGATTCTCAGCAAAGAAGAGCTTCTTCAGATGGAACCCAATCTCTCCGATGAAGCAACCGGCTCCCTTTGGGCTCCCACCGCTGCCATCACCTGTCCCTACGGCATCTGCATCGCCGCAGCGGAAAACGCTGCCGTAAACGGTGTGGATTTTTATTTCAACTTTAAAGTAAACGGTGCCTCTCAGGCAGGAAATATTCACTATATCACCGACGGGGTATCCACCGTTGCCGCACGGTATGTGGTCAACTGTGCCGGTGTACACTCCGATGAAATTGCGGAAATTCTGGGAGAAAACGACTTCCCCATCCGCATCAACCCCCGACGGGGCGAATACATCGTAATGGATAAAACCTGCGGCGGCATGGCGAATTCCACCCTGTTCGTCTGTCCCTCGGGACGGGGCAAGGGGATTCTGGTCAGCCCCACCGTGGACGGCAATCTGATCATCGGTCCCAACGCCTACGAAATCAACGATGCGGACGACAAGAGCACCACCGCTGACGGACTTGCGGAAATTACCGACGGTGCAAAGCGTATTATGCCCTCCGTTGACACACGGAATGCCATCACCTCCTTCTCGGGCGTCCGTTCCACCCCCAATATTTACGATTACTATATCAAAATCTCCGATCAGCTTCCCAACGTGATTCACGCGGTGGGCGTGGAATCCCCCGGCTTTGCCTCCTCCCCCGCAACGGCGGAATATATTGCAGAGCTTCTCACCGAGGCAGGTCTCTCCCTTCCCGACCGTGAGGATTATATCCCCACAAGACGGACAGACGGAAACCACAAACCCTTCCACCACATGACCGCAGAGGAAAAAACGGAAGCCATCCGCAAAAATCCCGCCTACGGAAAGATCGTATGCCGCTGTGAAACCGTGACCGAGGGAGATCTCGTGGATGCCATCACCTCCCCCATCCCCGCCATTACCGTGGATATGCTGAAACGGCGAACCAGAGCAGGCATGGGACGGTGTCAGGGAGGTTTCTGTTCCCCCCGTGCGGCAGTGCTGATCGCAGAAACCACGGGAGTGACGCTGGACGAAGTAACAAAATCCGGCGGCGGCTCATGGATTGTCACCAAACGGAACGGGTGA
>JAZQUQ010000111.1:0-2447 GCA_045631365.1 Eubacteriales bacterium
ACGGATGGCAAAGCCGTCGTCGCCCCAACGCTCGCTTTCCCCCGGATTGCCCGTTTCTCTGAGCCAGCTAAGGTCATCGGGGAACAGAGTTTCCAATTCGGGCAGGCTGTCGGGGGTTGCGATTATGATGGGCAGACTTCCCTCCTCTGCCGCATTGGTCAAGGTCACCTCAGCACCGCTTACTTTTTTGATATGGTACGCCAGCTCCTCTGCCGCATAGGTGAGAAGCTGCTCCCCACCCTCGGGGATGACGATATGCGCCTTCGCCACACCGTTTTCGGTGACGAGAGAGGTGTCGTAGGAGGGGGCGGGAGCGTCGGTTTCAGGAGAATCTGTGGCCGGCGCCTCCGTTTCAGCAGGATCCGTTTCGGATGCTGAAGTTTCGGGGGCATTGGTTTCGACAACACCCGTGGACGTTGATTGTTCCATTTCCTTAGGCTCAGTCTTGCCGCAGGAAACAACGGACGATGCCAGAAGCAATGCCGCAAGAATGAAAGATAGCGTTTTTTTCATCATTTTTCCTTTTTGTAAGTTTTTCATGCACAGACTTTATGGTAAGTATACATAATTTTTCTTCAAAAGTCAAGCGCATAAAACAAAAAAGGTGGCAACGCGGTATTCTCACAAGATACAACACATTCAAAAAAGAGCAAGCCTGACAACAGACCTGCTCTTTTGCGTAATTTTTCTATAGGTTGAGTTTACTCAAGGAACCGTTCCCAATCCTCAAACACTTCGTAAGGACGGCGGATGAATTCCTTTGCACGGTCATCCGCCGCCTCCCATGCTTTGGTGAGCGCTTCTTTCAGAGCATCCAGAATGCGGACTCCGTCGTTCATTTCCACATCGAGGAAGTAGGTGTAGTAATAGCCCTGCTCCTGATTGATGGTGATCTGTGCATTGAATTCATAGGGAAGGACTTCCGTGGATGTAAAGTGCCAGCCTTCTTCGAGAATGGCGTAATACTCTTTCATATAGGGTGCGGCATCGCCGTAGACCTTGTCACAGAAGGTTTCAATGAGGGCATCCACATCCTCATAGGGATTCCACAAAAGCTTGTGGAGGATCCACTGGGACAGGAGGTTCATTTGGTAACCTTCCCCTCGGGTGAAGCCGTTTACCTTGTCGGTCTGCCAACTGAATACGGTGGTACTGCCTTCGTAGGGTGCGCCGCAGTCGGTGGTTCCGAAGAAGCCGTTGTCGGCAAAGTAGCGGAAGTCACTTGCCATTCGGTCCCACAGAGGACGCTCATACCAGCCCTGTGCTTTCTGACAGAAGTAATAGTTGTAGATAAAGATGGGCGTTGTCGGGTGCTGATCGATCCAGTCCTGCAGCGATTTTGCTTCCAGCGAGGAGAGGGAAGAGGTGCCTTCCGCCAAGGATTCCGAATAGTCAATGGCGAAGTTTTCCTTGGAATAATCCTCATGATAGGTGCAGAACCAGATGGAGACGTTCTCTTCCAACTCGCATTTCGGAGACTGAGTTGCCCACATATAGGCAAGAGAATTGACGTACACCTCGGGATATTTCTCCCCAACCTGACGGGCAACGCGGTTGATAAAGGTGAAGTACACTGTGGAAAGGTAAGCGGGATCGGTAGGCTCTACAAACTTGCCCGGTTCATATTCAAAGGGCTCCGACATTTCGGGGTAGACACAGGGATTGTAAATATCCATCATGCACACATTGAAATGGGTGGGGCGAGTCTCGTCGTCGAAGGAATCCAACTGGGCAATTACGCTTGCCGCAACGGTGTCCGCCGTCAGCTGACTCCAGAAATTGACCTGTTTGGTTTCATTTACGGATACGTGTACACCGGCGGTGTTCGTATCCCAATATTCCGTGATTTCGGGGTCGTAGATGGGACTCTGATAAACCAGAGGGACCACCGTGGCATCGCTTCCGTAGGGAATCAGCTCCTGATACAGCTTGTTTCGCACGCAGTAGGTTTCGTTGTGATAGCCCCAATGGATGTAGAAGGGGGATTTTTCTCTGTAATCGGTCTTGATGACGGATGCGGTGGGCATTTCGTCGAAGCAGATTCCCGCTTCGGTACCGCCGACCCAGATCACGCCGAGATTTTCTTCGATAAAATCGTAAACCCCGTTCATGGCACCGGCACCTACGGCTCCGAAGATATAAATTTTGTTCTCATGAGAACGGATGGCAAAGCCGTCGCTGCCCCAAGTGCGGATGGTTCCGTTTTCGCTCGGTTCTTCTTCAAGCAAACGGAGCCAGGCGAGATCCTCGGGGAAGAGAGTCTCAAGCTCGGGGAGAGAATCCGGTGTGGCGATGATGATGGGCAGGCTGTCGGACTGTGCCGTATTGGTGACGGACACCTCAGCACCGCTGACCAGCCTGATATGGTACACCAATTCGTCAGCCGCCTTTTTTTCAAAGTCGGAAGCACCGTCGGGGAGGACGATATGAAGGCGGATCGTAGGCAT
>JAZQUQ010000112.1:0-7462 GCA_045631365.1 Eubacteriales bacterium
GATCTTGTTCCCGGTATGCTCCGTCTGACCGAGGACCACGGCGTGTGCCTTTCCTCCTGCCTTGACTACTTCGAGGACGATCTGATCCTTCAGGGATTTGCCCGTTCTCTCATCCTTGCCCCCGAAATTTACGGTAACCCCTGGCTTCTCCGTGACATTGAGCAGGAAAGAATGGCGAAGATTTACAACCTCCATTGGAAGTACCGCGATATTCTGGTGAACGGTGCGGTTCTGCCCGAGTCCTACGGCAAGAATGCGGCAGTACGCGGCGACGGCAAGACCAGACTTCTCACCTTCACGAATCCCACGTGGAATCCTGTTCCCGTTTCCATCTCCCTGTCCGACGAGATCGGTCTGACGGAGGGGAAGGAATTTATTGTAAAGACCCTCCATCCCTATGAATCCTACGTGGGTACCTTCACCTACGGAGAAAAGGCAGAGATCACCGTGGATGCCTGCCGTTCCGCGCTGATTCTGGTACAGGAAAAGGGCGTGTTTGAGGAAACCGACTTTGTTCTCACCAACTGCTGGTATGAAACCATCACCGATGGCAACCGTCTCCCGAAGAAGATCTATGTATACGGCGGAAACGGAGAGACCATCGGCTGCATCGGAAATTCTGCCCTTTGTGCATTCGCCATGGGCAAGCTGACCGCTGTGTCCGACGATGCAAGAATCAAAAACCCTATCTACCTCGGCAAAGCAGAAGAAACGACTTTCCCCGAAAACGCAGAACAGCTTTACGAGGCAACCTGCTTCCGTGCGGATACGGACTCCTTGGAGGCACAGTCTCTCAAGCGTTCCGGCGAAACCGCATTCCCCAAGGTAAAGGCGGCGAGAGACGCGTTCTTCGGACAGGCGACCTACAAGGCAAGAGGAAACGAGTTCCGTCTTATGTTTGACGGAAACCCCGAGACCTATTTTGACGGAGAATCCGTTTACTATGCGGGCGGTATCCGTATCAACGACGGCTGTCTCCGCGTCAACCTCGGCAAGGCTTACGACGTCTCCCGTGTGGAAATCGAATTCTTCGAGATCGACGAACCCATCCGCGAGGTAAAGAAGCCCCACGTCGGGGAAAAGGCGGAATTCACCGCGGAAGCATTTATCGGCTGGAATGAAGCACCCCTTGAAGGCGTATCCATTACCGAAGAGAACGTGAACGCACCCGTTGTGGTTAACTGCGTACATAACATTATCGAAGCAAAGGGCGTCAAGAAGACTGCCGTTTACACCGTAGGCGGTTCCATGCAGTATTTCCGCCTCGACCATCCCATGGACAGAATCTACGCATTCCGTGTCTATGACAAGAACAGTGCGGAGATCAAGGCAGAAGCTCCCCATGCCAACAATATGCTCTCTCCCTTCGCAAAGAAGAGTTTTACACGCGCAAAGAAGATGACGATTCACGTTCCCGAAAACGCAGAGATCGGCAGCTATCTTGCTGCAGGTATCGACGGACTGCACGGATACGAAGGAGCATACTGCGGTGCTTTTTGTGAAGGAAAACCCGTTGGCTTTACCGACCGAGCGGTCAGCTATCCCGTCAATATCTGGGAACATTGCGTCGGCGACATCGATGAAGGCTACACCTATTATCTGACCGTAGACGAATCCCTCCGCGGCAAGGATGTGGAGATCACCTTCCTGCTCGAAAACGCAGACGAGGTGCTCTGCCGCTGCTGGCTGTGTGATTCCACCGACAAGAAGCCCCTTATTACCCTTAAATAATTCCATCGAGAGGACAACATGGAAGAAAAGACAAAACTGACCTCGGGTGCGGACGAGAGAACTCCATCCCATTCCCACTATTTTTCTTACATCAACAACAACAACGAGGGAGCAACAGAAGAACATACTTTTATCAATCTTGAGTATTTTAAATGGCTCCACGATGAATACGGCATGAACCTTGATATTTACGCATGGGACTGCGGAAATCTGGACGGCTCAGGCTCGGGCTATACCGATCCCGATTCCGACAAGCTGAAGAAGCAGTATCCGCAGGGCTACGGTCCCTCCGCGGCAAAGGCGCGGGAGTTCGGCTGTTCCATGGGAATCTGGCTCGGCCCCGACGGGTTCGGTGATACGCCCGAATCCGAGAAGAAACGCTACGACCTTCTCACAGGACTTTGCCGTGATCACGGCTTCAAGCTGTTTAAGTTTGACTCCGTTTGCGGTAATCTCCGTCCCGAAAAGAGAGCTGTTTTCAAAAAAATGATCGACGAATGCAGAGAGTCCGTCCCCGATCTTGTGGTGCTGAACCACCGCATCGATCTGCAGGAAGCGGAAATCTGCGCCACAACTTTCCTTTGGCAGGGCGGGGAAACCTATGTAGACGTAGCAAACCACAACGAAATATCCGGCTCCCATCACCGTGTGGGTGCCATGGCACGAGGCCTCGTTCCCGGCATGAAGCGTCTGACCGAAGACCACGGCGTGTGCATTTCCTCCTGTATCGACTATTTCGAAGACGATCTGATCCTTCAGGCTTTCGGAAGATGTCTGATCCTCGCTCCCGAAATTTACGGAAACCCTTGGCTCATGCGTGATATCGAGCAGGAACGTATGGCGAGAATTTTCAACCTCCATCGGAAATATCGAGATATTCTGGTGGATGGTATGCCTCTGCCCGAATCCTACGGTCCCCATGGTGTTGCAAGAGGAGACGGCAAAACAAGACTGATCACCCTGAAAAATCTTACTTGGGAAAAGACCACCGTCAAGCTCCGTCTTTCCGATGAAATCGGACTGATCGATAACGGAGAATACGTGGTAAAAACCCTCCATCCCTTTGAATCCTACGTTGGTACATATAGAACAGGGGAAGAAGCGGAAGTCACCGTAGAGCCCTTCCGTGCCGCACTGATTCTGGTGCAGGAAAAGGCACTCTTCAACGAGACCGACTTTGTCCTCACCAACTGCGAATACGAAACGGTCACCGACGGAAACCGCCATCCCAAGCGCTTTAACGTGTACTACGGAAACGGCGAACCCATCGGCATCGTCGGCAACCGTACTCTTGCTGAATTTGCGGCAAAGAAGCCCGTGGCAATCACCGCCGACACGAGAATCAAGGCCCCCGTATTCCTCGGCGAGGCTGTAGACTGCACCATGCCCGAAAATGCGGAACAGCTCTACGAGGCAACCTGCTTCAGCGCGGATGCGGATTCCCTTGAAATCCAATCCCTCCGCCGCTCCGGTGAGACTGCCATTCCTCAGGTAAAGGCTGCCCGCGACGCTTTTTTTGCTCAGGAAGTATACTCGGCAAGAGGCACGGAGGCAAAGGCTATGTTCGACGGGAAACCCGATACCTTCTACGACGGAGAATCCGTTTATTTTCAGGATCACTACGACGGTCCCCGCATTGACGGCGGCTGTCTCCGTGTGGATATGGGCAATGTTTGCCGTGTCTCCCGTGTTGAAATCGAATTTTTCGAGATCAACGAGCCTGTATGCGAGGTTCTGAAGCCTCACGTAGGGGAAACGGCAACCTTCAGCACAGATTATAAGACTTGGTCGGACGCTCCCCTTGACGCCTGCACCGTTTCAGAGGAAAACGTGACTGCACCTGTGGTTCGTTTCGTCATCGAAACCCTTTATAACGTGGAAGGTGTGAAGAAAACTGCCGTTTATACCATCGGCGGCGACATGCGGTACTTCCGTCTTGATCAGCCCATGGACAGAATCTACGCCATCCGCTTCTATGACGAAAACGGCAACGAAATTAAGCCCGCAAACCCTCACGCAAACAATCTGCTGGCACCCTACGGAAAGAAAAACTTCATCCGTGCCAAGAAGGTTGCGGTTCATATCCCCGCAGATGCACCCGAAGGAAGCTATCTTGCAGTAGGCATGGACGGCGTTCACGGCATTGAGGGCGGATACTGCGGTGCTATGGTGGACGGTGCTCCCGTCGGCTTCAGCGAACGCGCAGTCTCTTACCCGGTCAACTTCTCGTCTCATCTGGTATGGAACGCCGACCGCGGATATACCTATTATCTCCCCGTAGCCGACGGTTTGAGAGGGAAGGATGCGGAAATCTTCGCTCTTATTGAAACGGAAAACGAGATCACGGTGAAAGCATGGCTCTGCCACAGCTCCCTCAATAATCCCGCCGATATCATCGAATAAACAGAAACAACATAACACATTGGAAGAAAATCTCCCAAAAGAGGTTTTCTTCCTTTTTTGTCGTATCCTGTTGTAACAAACGCAACTCTTGTGGAAACTTCACACAATTTCGTGAATTAATCATGAAATCAGATTACAGAATTGTTGCATATGCACCAAAACAATTGACTTTAGTAGGTTGATGTGATATCATATGGTCACGACGGATGAACAAGACGGCAAAGGGTACGGAGCATTCGTTGAATCCACAGACTCCCGTACCCTTTACGGATGAAACCGTACGGTATTGTCTCTTTCAGGAAAAGTACCCACAGAAAATACCAAGGAGGTATAACGAATGAACGGATTTAAGAAATTCATGGGTGTGTCTCTTGCAGCGCTGATGCTTGCGGGAAACGGCACTATGGCTTTCGCAAAGGACTTCAGCGACGTGTCCGATGACAACAAAGCTGCCACCGAGATCAGCATTCTGACTGACATGGGAATCTTCAAGGGAACATACGACAATATCTTTTCCCCCGATGACGAAGTAACCCGTGAACAGATGGCAATGCTGATGTTCCGTCTGATGCTGAACAAAGAAGACGCGGGCAGAGTAAACACAACGTCCTTCAAGGACCTTTACGAACCCTACTACAACGGTGCCATTTCATGGGCAAATGCAGCAGGATATATCCTCGGCCATGACGCAGAAACCTTCGATCCCACAGGCGGAATCACCCTTCAGGACGCCATGGCAATGCTGGTAAGAGCGCTGGGACAGGACAATGAAAAAATGAACGACAATTACCCGTGGAGCTACATCAATGCGGGCATCAAATTGGGACTTGACAGAGGTCTTGAGGACATCGGATACACCGACACCCTCACAAGAGCCGAAACCGCATTGATCATCTACAATGCAATGACCACGGAATATCGGATTCCCAAAACCACCGCAAACGGCAGCGTATATTACGAATCCACATCCATTATCGAAGAAGTGTTCGGTTATGAGATGGCAGATGCGGTGATCACATCCACCAACAACTACAGCATCGACGGCGAAACCGTAGTAAAGAATGGATACGTGACCCTTCGCTGCACCGATAAGGAAGGAAAGCCCTTCTATATGACCGTCCCCTACGGCGAAATGAACCTGGAAGGTTCCGCGGACGGCAGAATCGGTGAGCTTTACCGCATTATTTATCAGACAAAGAACAACAAGAACACCGTCCTTTCCGCTGTTCCCATGAGTGAAAACGAAGTGTTTAACAAAGTGAACGTGGACGAAGATAAGAACCTTCTGGAAATCGGCGGTGTAAAGTACACCCTTGTGGACGAATACTCCGACGAGCTTTCCACCAACCATCACGAGCTGAAGCTGTTTGCCTTCGACGAGGACGGCATCCTTGAGCAGATCGAATCCCTCGATGAGCTTGACGGTCTTCTCGGCTTCTGCCGTGTAACGCTGACCTTTGATAAGGGTGGGGAATACGCCCGCCGCGGCATTCTCAAGACCTTTGAAATGGATCAGCTTGACGTGGAAACCGACGGCAGCATCAACCTGGCGGACGGTCTTACCAAGGACGAGCTGACAGGGGGCTTCCGCAATGAACCGAAGGCGCAGATCGGAGACTTTGTGCTTTACTACTTCAACGAAGAAACCAAGGATCTGGAAATCGCGGAAATTCTTGATCTCGTCGGCGGCACGGTGCAGCGGATCACTCAGGACACCGTGAAAATCGGCAATCACACCTATGATCTCGGCAACCCCGCCGCAGGCATTTCGAAGGAATCCATCCGCAATCAGCTTTCCCTCGGTGAAGAGGTGACCGTTGTGATCTCGGGCGGTGCTGTCGTTGCCGTTGTGGACGGTGTTAGCCAGTCTGCAGTCGGCACTTATCTTGTAGCGGAAAGCGATTCTCAGCGTATCTACGAAAACGGCAGCTTCCGTTACGTTGCAACCGCTTTCATTAACGGTAAGACAGAGAATATCTACCTCTCCGCAAACAATGCAGAGGAAGGCAAGCTCTACCGGTATACCGTTCAGAACGGTGTTTACACCCTCATTGAAGCGGAAACAGAAGACGGCATTATCCTGTCCGGCAGCGATAAGTTTATCCGAAACGACAAGAATATCGACGAGCTCGCGTATATCATTGATGACGCAGACGGAACCTCCATTGAGCTGAACGGAAAGAACTACTACACCATCCGCAAGGGTGACGCAGATGCAGCCGCTTCTGTAAGCGGGCTTGATTCCGTCAAGTTTGTCACCAACGCAGATACCGTGATCATCGTCAACGACAACGGTACCCTGATCGAACGGAAGGGTGCCTACAGTTCCACCTTCCGTGTAAACGACGGTGCTGCGGTTTATGCCATCTTCGACAATGAAGTAGGTTCTGTAGAAACTCTCCGTGTGCTGTATATCTCCGACGGCTCTCTCGGAAACTACAGCATCAACGCGGAATTCGTCCGCATCCTGTCCCTCGACGGCGCAGTAATCGAAGACGGTATCAGCTATCTCGAATACACCGTTTACAACTTCAACACAGGCAAGGTGGAAACCAGACTGTCCCGCTTCGGTAATCTGACCGTGGGAGAAGACTACAGAACCGGCACAGACAACCACATCACAAACGAAGCATCCAACCATGTAGAAAACGGCTTTGTAAACGGCTATACCGCAGGTACCGTAACCATTGACGGAACAACATTCCCCCTCAGCAGCGATGTGAAGGTGCTGAGCATTGAAGACGGTGAAGTCTCCGAGGAAGCAATCAAGAATCTCTATATGACAAACGTTGAGTTCGTGGTAAACGATAACGAAATCACCCACATTATCCGCGGGGAAACCCCCTCCTTTGAGGCGGAAGCAAGCGAAAATCTGATTGTGATCACCCCCGATTTCACTCTGTCCGATTTTAATGCTGCTTCTTTCAAGATCAGTTCTCTGAAGAAGGACGGGAAGGAAATCTCCGTAAAGGGTGCGGAAATCGGCTTCGGTGAGGACAATACCATTGCGATCACCCTTGCAGAGGCACTGGCAGAAGGAGATTATCAGCTGACCTTCACCTTTGGAGGCAAGGCGTTTGCTGTTGAATTCTTTGCAGAAGAGCCTGAGACCCCCGAAGAACCTGAGACCCCCGAGCAGCCCGAGGAACCCGAGAATCCCGAACAGCCCGAGATTCCCGAACAGCCTGAGACTCCCGAGCAGCCTGAGACTCCCGAGCAGCCCGAGAATCCCGAGCAGCCTGAGACTCCCGAGCAGCCTGAGACTCCCGAGCAGCCCGAGACTCCCGAGCAGCCTGAGACTCCCGAGCAGCCTGAGACTCCCGAGCAG